>JAISXE010000150.1 GCA_031270615.1 Spirochaetia bacterium | reverse complement strand
AAATCCTTTTGGCGCAGCCAAAAGATTGGAGCGGATAGCCCGGTTTTTTGCGCCTGGGGGCGCAAAAAATGTGCCAAAATGATCAATGCGATTGAGAAAAGTAAACGCCGATGCCCTGGTTTAAGGGTTTGACACTGAGTCCAAAAGAAATTACTCTGGTAAGAGGAAGAGAGATGTCCATAGTTCTTATACTTATTATTGTGCTCAGTGTCGTCGTTCTGGGCATACTGGTGTTTGTCATAAAATCAGTCGCCGCGCCGCAGAAGGTCGCCACTGTCGCGAATTTCGTGCGGCAGAAAAAGAACGCCGCCGCCATCCGCATGGCGAAAAGAATCCTCGCCAAAGATTCAAAAAACACGGAGGCCCACTACCTGCTGGGCTTCGCCTACCTGGGGGACAACAAGCCGGAGCTGGCCATTATCGAGCTGCGGACGGTCAACCAGGCGGGGGGGTTTACGCAGCTTTGCCCCGAGATTCCGTTCCGCAAGAAAATCGCGGAATTGTACGCGAAGTTCAACCAGCCGCAGGAGGCTTTGAAGGAATACCTCCTGCTTATCAAGCACGAGCCGGGCGTCGCGGAACACTATTTGAATGCGGGAAGGCTTCTTGAGGAGTGCAGCAAGTCGCCGAAGACCGCGTCCTTCTACCAAAAGGCCATCGAGCTGGACGGAAGGAACTGGAAGCCCTATTTCTATTTGGGGACTTTGATGGTGAAGGAAAAGAAAAAGGGCGAGGCGATTGCCGCGCTGGAGAAATCGATAAAACTGAATTCCGAAAACTACGCGGCCCACTTTTATCTGGGGCGGCTCTACAAGGAAGGGAAGGACTATCCTTCGGCCCTTGCCGCTTTTGAGAAGGCGCAGAAAGACCCGACCTACAAGGCCAAGGCCCTTATTGAACGCGGCGGCTGCTTCATGAGCATGCAGGACACGGGCCGGGCCATTCCAGAGCTGGAACGGGCGATAAAACTATCGGAGGGGAAGGAAGATGGCGATATCCTGTATGCGCGGTATTTCCTTTCCCTTTGCTGCGAGCAGACGCGGGATATCGACGGGGCCATACGGCAGTGGCAGAAGATCCACGCGAAGAAGCCCGGTTTCAAAGATGTCGCGGAGAAGCTGGGCAAGTACCAGGATTTGCAGCATAACGACGCGCTGAAGGATTTTATGGTGTCGCGGCCCGATGAGTTTGTTGAGCTGTGCAAAAAGCTTGCCGCATCCAGCGGCTTTTCGGTGCAGAACACGAAAAACATACAGGACGGCTGCCAGGCGCTCTGCGTCGAGGGCGGCGGCGATGGCAAGTGGCGCAACGCCCGCAAGACAACGGTGCTTCTGCGTATCCTGCGTTCTCCAGAGGTCGTGGACGAGCCGGTCGTGCGGTCGTTGTACGAGGAGATGAAGGAGGCCAATGTCGCCAAGGCGGTGCTTATTACTTCGTCAACCTTTTCCCGCGCGGCGGCGTCCTTTGTGGAAAACCGCCCCGTGGAGTTGTGGAACAAGGACAAACTCCAGACGCTTCTCCAGAAGATACAATAGCAAGCCGCAGGATAACCGCTGCCAACAAGTCAAGGCCTGCAAGCAGCCCGTGGGGCGCCAGGGGCTGGTCGCGATTTTGCAAGGCAAAATCGCTGCTCGCCCATGCAGCCTGGATTGCAGCGGAAATCCCGCAAGCCCCGCAGGGGCTGAGGAATTGAAGCGGAAAGCCCGGTTTTTGGCGCGGAGCGCCAAAAAGGCGCAGATATTTTTCTTAATTTGTTGGCATTGGCAGGATGGCCGCTGGCCACGCGGACAAAGAAGGGCTTTGTGCCGGGATATTTTACTTTTGTTCTTCGCGCGGGGGGCTTACCAGTCCGAAAAAAGATAGTCCTCCGCGGACCAGGGGCCGGCAAGAATGGAATGGCCGCCGGAAGGCCCCTGCTCGTACAGGTAAAGCTCCCGCGCCTGGCTGCGTATTTGCTCGTTGGCAAGGATGGCGCCGCGCGGGTTGGGACCCCGCCGCAGGATAAACGAACCCAGAAGGACCCCCGCCTCGGAGCGCACCATGAGGATGCTCTCGCCGCGCGGGGTTTCAAGCGCCAGGGCGCCCCCCCGCCCGTCGGAAGGGGCCAGCGCGGGAAAATCCTGCGGCAGCTCCGCCTGGGCCGCAACGCTGAAAGAACTCTCCGCCTGGGCGCCGCCGTAATCCCGCAGGATAAGGCGGTAGCCGCCGCGGGGGACCGAATCCCCGGGGGCAACGAGTTTTTCCAGAACTATCCACGACTGCTGCCTGGCCTGCCGGACAACCCAGTCTTCCACGGAAACCTGCCAGTACAGCTCGTGCCCGTCGTTGATAAGGGAGATGCTTTCAAAATCGTCCTGCCCGTCGTCGTCCGAGGCAAAAACGGCAAGGCTTAAATATTCGCCCGTCTTGCCGGTCCGCGTGTCATGAAAGGCGGTAAGCCGCCAGCGCACATCGCCGATGGCAGGGGCGCTTCCGCTGCACGCTTCCAAAAAAAGAGCGATGAAGGGGATGAAAAGAAATGGGGAGACCATGGATTTTAAAAAACAGGGAGCGGCGAAAGGCAGGGAAAAAATATCCGTGAGGCATCTTTTGGCCCGCTCTTCCACTTGCGCACGCTCCGTTTGTCTTTTAGTAACCTTTTGTCGTCTGAAGTTTTCGTGTTTTTTTCATCAGTTTGCGCTGCAGGGATTTTTGCTTCCGGTTTTTTACCGTGGAAGGCTTCTCAAAATACTCCCGCTTTTTCCACTCGCGGATGATGCCCTCTTTTTCCACCATGCGTTTGAACCGCTTGATGGCCTTTTCGAGGTTTTCCCCTTCATCGAGCCGTATATAGGCGATACGAATCACCTCCCCCTGTGTAAAATCTGCTACCATTAATACGAAAAAAACGGTTTGTGTCAAGCGGGCCATTTTTGCCCTGGCAAAAATGGCCTACGGAAATTG
>JAISXE010000137.1 GCA_031270615.1 Spirochaetia bacterium | reverse complement strand
CCGCTCCAATCTTTTGGCTGCGCCAAAAGGATTTCCGCTTCTATCCCTTGTGCCCCACGGGCTTTTTGCGCTTCGCGCAATCTAATTCTATATAGCGAGGGTAAACGCCGATGCCCTGCCCTGCCTATAATATGCAACTTGACAGTTTTTTGTGGGCCGTGCTACATTGCGGTGTTAGGGGTTTTAAAAATCAGAATAAAAAAGGAGATTGTTATGAAAAAGATCGCACTTATCGCTCTTTTGGCGGGACTGGCGGTTTCCCCGCTTTTTGCCGGCGGCGGTTCCGAAAGCGCGCCGGGGGAAACAAAGTACACCCTCAGGTTCGGCCATGTTCTTACCGAGCAGGACCAGTTCCACCAGTACCAGAAGAAATGGGCCGAGGCCGTTCTGGCGGCGACAAACGGGAATCTGGTCATGGAGGTTTACGCGAATGCCCAACTGGGTAACGAGGAAGATGTTCTTGAGCAGATCCGCCAGGGCGCCAATATCGGCTGGCAGACGGACTTTGCCCGGCTGGGTTCCTATGTAAAGGGGCTTTCCGTCGCGAATGCCTCTTTCTTTGTGGACAGCTATGCCGAGATTTTGAAACTGCGGAATTCCGCCACGATGAAGGCCCTGAACAAGGAGCTGGCGGACAAGTTTGGCATTGCCAATATCGCGTTTAACTGGGCCCAGGGCTACAGGATGATTTTTCTCAATAAAAACGCCAAAAGCCCGGCAGACCTGAAAGGCCTGCGTATCCGCACCGCGCCCGCCCCCATCTGGGTGGAAAGCGTCAACGCCCTGGGCTGTACCGCCGTGGCCCTGCCCTATGGCGAGCAGTATACGGGTGTGCAGACAAAGGTCGTGGACGGCATTGAACAGCCCTACAACGCCGGTGCCAACCTGAAAATCTACGAAGTGGCCAAATACGTTATGGAAACCGGGCACATCTTTGCCACCAACACCATGGTCGTAAGCCAGGCGTGGCTGGAAAAACTGCCGCAGAACTACCAGACCATCCTGATTGACGAGTGCAACAAGGCCGGCGAAGCGGCCACCAAAGCCCTGGAAGGGCAGACCGCCAGCAGCAAAAAACTCATGGTTGACAACGGCATCACCGTCATCGGGCGCGACCAGCTTGATATGCAGGCTTTTGTCCGCGAAAGCGCGAAGGCCTACGCCGCACTGGGTCTCGCCGAAGTCCGCGCCGCCGTGTACAAGGATATCGGAAAGAATTAATTTTTAAAAAAACCGTAATCTGTCCGGAAAGACATCAGGGTTTTTCCGGACGATTTTCCCGGAGACAATGACTATGAACAAAGTGTACCGTGCGGTGTGCAATGCCGAGATGTTTATTGCCGTTTTGTTTCTTGTCGTCAGCGTGGTGGCCATGTGTATTTCCGCCGTTCTGCGTACCCTTGACCATCCCATTGCCTGGGGCCTTGATATCGCGCTCATGCTGTTTTGCTGGAGCACCTTTCTGGGAACCGACATTGCCTTCCGCAACAAGGCTCTTGTCAAAGTTGACATGTTCGTCAAGGTGCTGCCCGCAAAACTGCAAAAGACAATAGACGCGCTCGTATATCTTCTGATGGTCGCGGCCATTGTTTTTCTTATTGTGTACGGCACGAAGCTCGCCGTAGTGTCGCGCGCGCGTGTTTTTCCCAGCGCCACCTGGCTCAGTTACAGTTGGGTCACGGCAAGCGTGCCGGTAAGCATGGCCTTGATGCTGGTTTCCGCCCTCCGGCAGATATATGAAAACTTTTTTAGGACCCCCGGAAAATCCGCTGCGGCAAAAAGGGGGGAATAGCCATGCTTGTCGTTTTTCTTGTGTTTGTCATTCTTTTGTTTCTGGGCGTGCCGGTTGGTTTTTCCGTCCTTATTTCGGGCGCGACGTTTTTTTTCCAGCACTCGGCCGACACGCTTCTTACCACGATTGTCCAGCTTCCCGTTACCCAGACGCAGAACGTGAACCTGCTCGCCGTGCCTCTTTTTATTTTTGCGGGGAATTTAATGAACTGCTCCGGCATTACCGAAAGACTTATAAGACTCGCCATGTCCCTGACGGGCCACTGGAGGGGAGGCCTGGCGCAGGTAAGCGTTGTGCTTTCAACGCTTATGGGAGGCGTCTCGGGTTCCGCCAACGCGGACGCGGCGATGGAAGCCCGCGTTCTGGGTCCCGACATGCTGAAGCAGGGATACACGAAAGGCTACACATCCTGCGTTATCGCCTTTACCTCCCTTATTACCGCGACGATTCCGCCCGGCGTATCCATGATTATGTACGGAACAGTCGGCAATATTTCCATCGGGCAGCTTTTTACCGCAGGGATCACGGTCGGCCTTCTTATGATGATTCTGTACATGCTGTTTGTGGCCATAACCGCGCGAAAATACAAACCCGTGTATGAAAAACGCCTTCCCCTTGGGGAAGTCCTGCGGATAGCCAAAGAAAGCGTGTGGGCGGCAATATTCCCCGTCATCCTTATCGTGGGCATACGCTTCGGCCTGTTTACCCCTTCGGAAGTGGGCGCCTTTGCCTGCCTCTACGCGTTTATCGTTGGCACGTTCTTTTACAAGGAAATCACGGTCAAAAAGCTGATCAAAACCTTTGAGCAGTCCGTCATAGACATAGGCGCCATTATGTTTATGATTTCCATGTCCGCGGTGTTCGGCTACGGCATCCCCATAGACAAACTGCCGCAGAAACTGACGCTGTTCATCAGCGGTTTGACCTCCAGCCCCTACCTGGTAATGACGCTGATTATTTTTTTCCTTGTCTTTGCCGGTATGTTTATGGAGGGGTCCATCATAATCCTGCTTACGACCCCCATCCTGCTGCCCCTTACCTTGAGTTACGGCATCGATCCCATAGCCTTCGGCCTTATCCTGTGCACCGTCGTCACCCTGGGCAACATGACCCCGCCGGTCGGCCTGGCCATGTACACCGTGTGCGGCATCCTGGACTGTCCGCTGGAGCAGTACGTCAAGGCGTGTCTCCCCTTTGTCATGGTCGTGCTGGTTGAGGAAGTGCTTCTGATCGTGTTCCCCGAAATAGCGACGGTCCTGGTAAGGCTGCTGTATTAAAAAAGAGAAGCCCCCCATGCCAACGGCGCTGGGGGACTTCAGGGGGAGAATAGATTTATTGCCAGCGCGCCAACGGCGCGCGTACAACCTACTTTACAATCCCGATCAGGAAGTCATTCCCCGAACGGTGTATGCGGAGCATGAACTCCTTTTTGCTGTTTTCGTTGATCGCCCGGTAAAAATCCAGAATCGAATCAATCTTTTTCCCGTTGATTTCGCGGATGATGTCCCCGGTCTTCAGGTTCGCCGAAGCCGCGGAGCTGCCCGCGCTTACGTTGCCGATGATGACCTTGCCGCTGCCGGAAGGCAGGTTCAGGTCGCGCCGGATCTTTTCCGTCATCTCCACGGCGGAAAAACCCGGCCACAGTTTCTGCGCCCCGGAGATTTCCTTTTCCGATTTGCGCGCCGCGGTGCGCACCTGGAGGGTCTTCGTCTCGCCGAAACGCTGGATCTGGAACTCCGCCACGCGGCCCGGCACAAGGTTCCCCACAAGCTGGACCAGCGTGTTGGAGTTCGTCACCTCCGCGCCGCCCACACGGGTAATAAAGTCGCCCGGCTGGATGCCCGCCGCGTGTGCCGGCGAATCCAGGAACACGTCGTGCACAAAGGCCCCGGCCGGCACGCGGATGTTCATCGCCTCGCGCAGCTCCTTTGAGGCATCGGCGGAGGTCACGCCCAGCCAGCCGTACTCCACCGAGCCCTTGCTGATAATCTGGTCGATAACCCTCTTCGCGTTGTTGATGGGAATGGCGAAACCCAGGCCGATGCTTCCGCCCGACTGCGAGGCAATCCAGGTGTTAATGCCGATAACCTCGCCGCGGCTGTTCACCAAAGCGCCGCCCGAGTTCCCCTGGTTGATCGACGCGTCGGTCTGGATATAATCGGTGAAGTTGCCCACCTCCATCCCCGGCATGGGCCTGCGGCCGACCGCGCTCACAATGCCGAAAGTGATAGTAGATTCAAAACCCAGCGGGTTACCCAGGGCCAGCGCCCAGTCGCCCGCCTGCACCCTGTCCGAATCCCCCAGCGTCGCCACGGGAACGCTGTCCTTTGTCTCGAAAACCACAAGCGCCAGGTCCCGCCTTGAGTCCGCGCCCAAAAGCCTCGCCTCGTATTCGCGGCCGTCGTTCAGCTTCACGCTGATCTCGTTGGCCTCGCCCGCCACATGGTTGTTCGTCAGCACATAGACCTTCTCCCCGGTCTTGCGCACAATAACCCCCGAACCGAGTCCCGGCCTGCGGAACTCCCGCTCCGTGTTTTTCTGTTCATCGTCTTTTTTGGGACTCCCGAAAAAAAACTCAAACGGCGAGCCGAAACCAAATGAAGGAATCTGCTGCTTGACAACCTGCACCACGTTTATCTCCACCACAACCGGCAGAGTCTTCTGCGCTATCTTCCGCAGGCTGCTTTGAAAACCCTCCAGCGCCGCCACCTCGGAACCGCTCAATTCCTGCGCGCCCACGCCCGGCAAAGCCCCAATAAGCAAACCCAGCGCCAGCGCCATTGGAACAATCCGTTTGCCTTTCATATCCAAACCTCCGTCCATGCAAAATCTTTTTAACCGATGCATATAACATAAAACGCCAACCTTTCACCACCCTTACAGAAAAATTACAGTTTTGTAATCTTAACTTTTCGGAAAAACGAAGTTTTTCCGAAAAGTTAAGACTGGGAAATTGCCGTGGTTGTCCACAGTGCGCTAGAAGAAAATACCAAGTGTTTTTTTGCAGGCGTACATACGGCTTCGGATGTACGGAATTTGTTATAGTGAGTCCGGCAATTTCCCCTGGTTGTCTCCCAAAACGAAGTTTTTCCGAAAAGTTAAGACTGGGAAATTGCCGTGGTTTGTCCACAGGGCGCTAGAAAAAAGCATCAATTGTTTTTTGTGCAGGCGTACATACGCTTCGGATGTACGGAATTTGTTATGGTTAGTCCGGCAATTTCCCCTTGTATGTCTCCCAAAACGAAGTTTTGCCGGAAAGTTAAGACAGGGAAATTGCCGCGGTTGTCCACAGGGCGCTAGAAAAAGACAGCAATTGTTTTTTTGGCAGGCGTACATACGCTTCGGATGTACGGAATTTGTTGTGGATTGTCCGGCAATTTCCCCTTGTATGCCTCCCAAAACTTCGTTTTGCCGGAAAGTTAAGACTGGGAA
>JAISXE010000121.1 GCA_031270615.1 Spirochaetia bacterium | reverse complement strand
AGCGCAAAAGCCCGTGGGGCACAAGGGATTGAAGCGGAAATCCCGCAAGCCTGCCGCAGGCAGGCTGAGGAATTGGAGCGGAAAGCCCGGTTTTTTTGCGGCCCTGCCGCAAAAAAATGTGCTAACCCGACCAATATGACCGAAAAAAAGTAACCGCCGAGGCCCTGGCCGTTGCCCCCGTTGAGGGTTGACAGGCGGCGGGTTTTTCATAGTATTACTTCTATGAAGATGTTTTCCTTTTTCCAGCGTCCCTTTCGCTATGAATTTTTCAACGCCGCGATAATCCTCATCCTGTGCAACACCGGCGTCTTCCTCATTTTCGCGATTGGCCCCGACCGCATGCAGTACCGCATGCTGGAGACCTTCGCGCTCATACCCGGCCTCATCAAAAGCGGCTCGGTCTGGCAGCTTGTCACCTACATGTTCCTGCACTGGGATATCTCACACCTTTTCTTTAACATGCTGGGCCTTTTCTTTTTCGGCGTCCAAGTCGAGCGCCACATGGGCAGCAGGGAATTCCTGCTTTTCTATTTTGTCTGCGGCTTCGCGGCCGGACTCTTCTCCTTTGCCGCCTATGTATTCTCCGGGGCCTACGGGGTCGTCCTTATCGGCGCCTCCGGGGCGATCTATGGCGTGCTGCTCGCCTTCGCCGCGTTCTTCCCCCGCGCCGATATTTACGTCTTCGGCATCATTCCCGTCCGGGCGCCCATACTTGTCCTCATCTACGCCGGCATCGAGATTTTCAGCCAAATGAGGGGTTCCCGCAGCGGCGTGGCCCACCTCACCCACCTTGCCGGTTTTGCCGCCGCCTATGTCTACCTGCTGCTGCGCTACCGCATCAACGCGATCAAAGCCTTCTTCGGCAGGTAATTCCAAAGCGGGGGAAACCACAGACACTACGGACAAAGACATGGATTGTGCGCGGGAAGTCAGTGGTTTCCGCGTTTGTTGGTTCTGGGCCGCGGCCCCCTTGGGGGGTCTGCGGGATTTCCGCTGCAATCCCGGCTGCATGGGCGGCGGACCGTTTTGCTTTGCCAACACGGGGCTGCGCCCCGGCAGGGCAATCACGGAAATTGCGTGGTTGTGGGGGGCTTCGCCCAGTGGTTGCAAGCCAGGGAAATCGCGGAAGGTGCGGTAAACCGCGACTGCGATTGCGGGCAATCGCGCTGCATTCAGGCAGGTTGTTGCCTACCCGGTAGAACGCTGGGGGCTATCACGCGATTTCCTTCGCAATTTCCGTTGGCAATTTTTGCGGGGCAAAAATTGCCCTCTTGAACAATTTTTACGGTTGTGGTAGGATTGCATCCCGTTAAAGAAAAGGAAGGATTTTGGAAAGATGAAAACGCTGTATGTAAAACTGAAAGATATAAAACGCAAGTGGTATCTTATCGACGCAAGCGGCAAAACCCTGGGCAGTGTGGCGGTGAAGGTGGCCTCGCTCCTGCGCGGCAAGCACAAGCCCCTGTACGTTCCCCACCAGGAAATCGGCGACTATGTTATCGTGATTAATGCCGCGAAGATCGCCGTCACCGGACGCAAACGGACGGACAAGATCTACTACAATTACTCGGGCTATGTGGGCGGAATGAAGGCCCGGAGTTTCGAAAAAGTAATGGCCAAAAAACCCGCCTACCCGCTGGAAACGGCCATCCGCGGGATGCTGCCCAAAAACAGGCTTGGCAGGAAACTGTTCGGCAACGCGAAAGTCTATGCCGGCGAAAGCCATCCCCACGCGGCCCAACAGCCCGAAACGCTTGAAATCTAAGGAAGGTGAGGAGAATATTCCATGAGTGTTGCGACAAAAAAACCAGGTACCGGGCGGAGAAAAACAGCCGTTGCCCGCGTGTTCCTGACCCCAGGCACGGGAACGATTACCGTGAACGGCAAAGACCTCCCCCTCTATTTTGTCAACAAGGAGCACGTCTATATGGTAAAGCAGCCCTTGGCGGTCACTTCCAGCGAGGCGTCCTACGACATCAAGATCACGGTGGCCGGGGGGGGCCTGACCGGGCAGGCAGGGGCGGTCCGCCACGGCATAGCGCGGGCCCTCGTCGCCCAGGACGAGACGAATCTGCCCGCGCTGCGCGCCAACGGCTTTCTGACGCGGGATTCCCGCATGGTTGAAAGGAAGAAGTACGGCCAGCGCAAGGCCCGCCGGCGCTTCCAGTTCTCCAAGCGGTAAACGGCAAAGAATACCGGCGGCAAACCACAGCCCCGGCGGAAAATTTTCCGCCGGGGCTTTTTTTGCTATGCGGAAAAAGATTTTTCTTTCCTGCTATGACAGGGCGCTCGGCCTTCTGGCGGCGGCGGAACACTGCGGGCGCTCCCTGGAACGGAAACTCCTCGCGCGGGGCTATGCGGAAAGCGAAGTGGCGCAGGCCCTTTCCCGGCTTACCGAAGAGAAGCTCCTTGACGACAGGCGTTTTGCCGCCCTGTGGATAGAGTTCCGGCAGAAGCGGAAGGACGAGGGCGCGCGGCGCCTCGCGGAGGGGCTTCGGCAGAGGGGCGTGGACCGGCAGACAGCCGAGGCGGCGGTGCGGGAGGCCTCGCGCGGCGAGGAATACCGCGCGGCCTTTTTCCGGGCAAAGGCGAAAATCCTCGCGCAGGCGCGGGGCGGCGAAAACCGGCTCGTGTCCCTCCTTCTGCGCAAAGGCTATTCACTAAGCGAAATACGAAAATATGGCGAAACTGGCGAATAGGCATGGTTTGGAGAAATTCAGGTTTTTTCCCTTTTTGCAGGGTTTTATCTTTTCGTTTCCTTTTCTTGACATTCTTGCTAGAGTAGATATCATTAATTGCAGAAGGTAATAAAAGAAAATGATAACAAAAAACGATTTGTCGATTCGTCTCTTTTCTGCGTTGGAAATGGCCAACATCTGCGGTTTCAAAAACCAGACGGCCATCAATTGGATTAAGCGGGGGAACATCAAGGCCTTTACCACCCCCGGGGGGCAGTACCGCGTGTATCCCGAGGACCTGCTTTCCTTTATGGAGTCAAGGAACATGAAAATCCCCCAGGAACTGCTCTCCCTCCGCCCGGAGGATGGCTCCCTCCAAAAGGCGCTTGTTATCGGCGGGGACGGGAACCACAACTCGCGGGTGCGGCAGGTCCTGCGCGACAACTTCCCCGAAGTGACCGTTTTGCTGGCCTTTGACGGCCTGGAGGCGGGAAAAATCCTTGCCGAAGAAAGGCCCGGCCTT
Organism: Spirochaetia bacterium; assembly: GCA_031270615.1. Taxonomy (GTDB): domain Bacteria; phylum Spirochaetota; class Spirochaetia; order DTKZ01; family DTKZ01; genus JAISAF01. The sequence goes on along the minus strand of JAISXE010000121.1, from coordinate 2,631 downwards.
GTCATCCTGGATGCAAGCCTGCCAGGTTTCAACGAACCAACAATTTGCAAAAAAATAAAAGACCTCCTCACCGGCGGTTCCGCGCGAATCCTGATCCTTGCAGACACGCGGGACAATCGCGTAAAAGCGGCCGTCCTCGCGAACGGGGCGGATGCCTTTCTGACAAAACCCCTAAACGACAACGACTTTGTAGACGTAATCACTTCCTTCGCGCCCGCCCAACACGCCGCCAAATAAGACAGGAACCCGGTGGACGCTCAAGGGTCTCCCCCGCGCGGCGCTTCCTTCCAGGAGACACTGCGCCTGCGCGTTTTCGGCAGGATCCAGGGCGTCGGCTTTCGCTCCTGGGCTTACCGGCACGCCCTGCGGCTGGGGATCCGGGGCTGGGTGCGCAACGAGGCCGACGGCACGGTCATCTGCGAATGCCAGGGGCAGGCGGACGCGCTGCAGGTTTTCACGGCGGCCCTGCGCAGGGGACCGCCCTTCGCGCGGGTGGACAGAATCGAAGCAAACCAAATTCCCCCCGCCCGGAAGTACCACGCATTTGAAATCGAGTATTGACCCGATACGGAATTTGCCGCGCGCAGAAAGCGGAAAACGAAGTTGCCTCATACATGCCGCCAATTTTTCGTTCCGTTGAATGGCTTTGGCGGGTATGGGTTTAGGTATCTGATCGCTAACACCCCACTCCCCACGGAGCGCGGTTTGCGCTTAGTTTCCCCGGGGAAAATGCCGATGACACTAAAGAGACGAAAACTGTGGAGGATTATATGTTCCAGTATAAAGTGAAATCGCATGCCGGTTCGCAGATGTGCATGAATGTGCTGTCCGAAACGGACGATGCGTTTTTCGTGCATATCGTGACGATCAAGGACGGTTACGAGGTCCAGACGAAGCAGTCCATGCCCCGCCGCCTTTTCGAGACCCTTGTGGCCACGGGCTACCTGACGGAGCTCGAGGCGGCAAAGGCGGAGTCGGCATAGGGCCTTCGCAGGGCCTTCAACGAAGATAAGCACGGACCCCACCGACAAGACAGGCAGGATACACAGATAACAGAGGAGTTAAAAAAACCTTCCCATTTATGAGGTTGTTCCAAAACCCGAGAAGCCCGTGGGGCGCAAGGGATTGAAGCGGAAAGCCCGCAGGATTTGCATGGGCAAATCCGAGGACTTGGAGCGGAAAGCCCGGTTTTTGGCGTTCCGACGCCAAAAATGCGCACATATTTTCTTAACTTGTTGACAGCGGGTAAAAACTGGCCAAATTGCGGACAATTTTGCCAGTTTTAGGGGATTTTTAAAAATTTTCATAACAAACTTATTGATACTTTGAATTCCTGGTGGCCTGCGGTCTCTTATTTCCGGGTGGTCACATGGCGGTTTCCCGCGCGGCCGCAGCGGGCCTCAGGCCCAGGCGCCGGAGCACGGGGCCGGAAAAAGCCATTGCCAGGGCGCCCAGCGAGACGAGGATTCCCATGATGACAAACAGGGAGCGGAAGCTGCCTGCCGTCCTGCCGAAGGCGTCGAGGAAGATCCCTCCGCAGAGGGGTCCCAGGGCCCCCAGGCCGGTGACGGCGGTGATGTAGATGCCGAAGATGAGGCCCCTTTTGCGCGGGGTGGCGTAGTCGGAGACAAAGGCTTCCAGGAGGGGCGTGGAGGGGCTTTGGGTGAGGCCGATGAGGGCGTAGGGGAGGACCAGGAGGCCCGCGGGGACAAAGGCCGCGAAGACGAGGGCGAGGCCGTAGCCGGACAAGACGATAACGGAGAGGCTCCCGCGGCCTATGCGGTCGGAGAGGCTGCCTACAAAGGGCTGGACGAAGATGGCGGGGAGGTACATGAAAAAGAGTATCCACGCGGTGTCCAGCGGCTCCGCGCGTATGCCGGTTATATAGAAATCCGAAATATCCAGGGTCGTCCACATCCCTATGTCCCGGATTCCGGCGATGAGGGTAACGAATACCAGAAGGCCCCACAATCCGCGGCCCAGGCCGATGGGGCTTTTTTGCTTTTCCGGCGGCGGGTTGCGCGCGGTGTTTCCGGGGGGCGTGTCCCCGGCGGAATCCCCGCGGACATCGCGGAGCAGGAGGAGCGCCGCGCCGCCGCAGGCCAGGGCGAGGCCGCCGAAGACGAGGGAAACATCCTTCCAGGTGAAGAGCAGGACGGAGGAGAGGAAACCCGTCAGGAGGGGGCCGAAGGCGTAGCCGACGCTTGCGCCCATGCCCGTGATGCCCAGGGCCCAGCCCTTGCGCAGCGGGTACAGCCGCGTGATAAAGACGTTTGCCACGGGATGGTACACCCCGCCGCCGACTGCTCCCAGTATCCACAGGGCGTGCATCAGGACGATTCCATCGGGCGGGGCAAGGCAGAAGGCCATGACGGCCGCGCCGTTGAGCGTGATTCCCAGTCCGAGGGTGAGGCGCGCGGAAATGCGGTTCGTGAGCGCGCCAAAGACAAGGTTGCTTGCGGCGTAGACCAGGAGGTAGCTGGTTTTGAACGCGGTCACGCCGGTTATGGATTCAAGCTGGAAATAGCGGGCAAGCTCCGCGTTAATGGGGCTAAGGAAAAGACTCAGCGTGTGGACCATTCCGTGGATTATCCCGACAAGGACCAGGCTGGGAAACGCATAGCTATTTTT
>JAISXE010000114.1 GCA_031270615.1 Spirochaetia bacterium | reverse complement strand
ATCTTTAGCGATCCGTCGTCCATCTCCACCGGAACGGCCACCGTCAGCTCCCGCTCGGGGAAACGGAGCGTGCTGTAATCATTCGGGCCGTACCCCAGCTTCTCCGCGGCAAGATCAAGCACCGCCAGCATCTGCTCATAAGGATTGTATTCTTTCATTTTTTTCCTCCCGATCCATAATTGACTCGAATATTCTGCCCATCCCCATACAGTACAGGCGATTCGGCCATCCGTCAATTAATTATTTTTCATAATCAGGAATTTGGGCGCATTTTTTTTCGGCACAGCCGAAAAAAAACCGGGCTTTCCGCTGCAATCTTTTGGCTGCGCCAAAAGGATTTCCGCTTCAATCCCTTGCGCCCCGCGGGCTTTTCAGGTTTTGTAACACACTCTGCCGCGAAAGCACCCGATTTTTTTTCCGCAGATTGGAGCCGTCAGTGGGGTCAGTGGTTTTTTTTAATCCGTGCTTGTAGCGATCACGGTACTATGCCGCCGCGGATCGGCCTTTGGGCCTGCAATCCTAACGCTCCCCGCGAATCGCGCCGACAATAAAGGCATGAAAATTTTCTGTCTTTTTTTCGGCCTTCTCGTGTGCCCCTGCCTTGCTGCGGAAACCCTTATGGTATCCGTAGGGGCGGAGGGGCTTGCAGGGCAGCCCGATCCGGGGCGCCGCGTTTGTTTTCTGGCCCTTGAGAGCGGCCTTATGGATGTTTTTTTCGATGCGGGCAAAATTGTTTTTAATGACGAGGGTTTTCGCGATTCTGAAGACCGCTACAGGACGGTGCGCGTCGCGCGCGAGGGGGGCGCCTCGGCTGTTCTTTTTGTCAACTGCGTATACAGCCCGGACAGCCCGATGAAGTGGAAAACCGGGGACGGCGATTCCGCCGGCCTGCCGGAGAGGATCGTCCTGGAATATGTTCTGGTGCAGGATTTCGCCACGGTAAAAAAGCTGGAAATCACGCCTTCCCCGGAGGACGCCGCAAGGCATCCCGCCATTGAAAGGTATTACTTCGTTCTGGGCAAGGAAGCCGCGGAAAATATCCTGAAATGAAAAATCCTTATCCACGGGGCGGGTATCACCGATAATCACAGTATGAAGCGGATCATTTTCCTTACAATCCTGGGCATGGCCTGCGCCCTGTCTGTTTCCGCCCAAAAAGTGTGGGAGGGAACCGTTGTCGCGGGGCGCTACGGGGATTTTCCTCCCACAGGCTATTATGGCGCCTCGAATGTTTTCCCTCGGAATTCCCTGGTGAATGTGCAGAATATTTCCAACGGGAAAATCGTGCAGCTTATCATATCGGGCGGGCTTGACGACCCTGCCATGTTTCTTGCCGTTTCCCGCCAGGTGGCGGATGCCCTGGACCTGCAAAGGAACGACAGCGCCAACGTGCGTGTTTCCCTGGCGGCAGGCGGCTCGGAGGCTTTTATGCCCGCTTCCGCCGACCTTCCCTACAGCAACGACCCTGAGGTAAACCCTGCGGCGTGGGCGGGGGATGTCAACGCCCTTGTCGAGAAGGATGCGCCGTTCAGGGAAAAGAAGGAGAAAGGCCGCGCGGCGCCCGCCCCAGACCCGGTTCTGGAAGCGCCACCCGTTGGAACCCTTCCCGTTGCGGCGCCTCCTGTGCTGCCCCCCCCGGCCCCGGAGGAACCGCCTTCGATATCGGACCGCGTTCCGGCAAACGGCTCAGGAAAATTTGAGATAAAGGAAAGTCCCTTTGCCGAACTGCCTGAGGAAAAACCTTCCATATCGGAACGCATATCGGCGGAAAAGGGTCCCCGCATCGCTGAGGGCTGGGTGCTTAGGGATGTGGAGGCTGCCCCCGCTCCCATGCACGGCATTGCCGCTCCCGGCGACTTGCCGACACCGGAAGCGGAACCCGATCCCGATCCCGATCCCGCGATAGCAGAACCTGAAACCGCCCCCGCGATAGTAGAACCGGAAACCCCGGCCGCCCCGGCGGCGGAAACCGAAACGATAGTGACCCTTGAACCGGCGCAGGCCAGGCCCCCGGTGGAACCTGAAACACCCTCGGCCCTTGATTCCATCATCGCCGCCATACCGGAAATTCCGGCGCCCGCCGACGATGGCAAATGGGCGGAGGAAAATCTTCCCCTCGTGACATCCCTGCCTGAAAAATCCTATTACCTGCAAATAGCCTCGCATAAAAACCCTGAAAGCATAAAACCGGTCGTGGACACCCTTACGGCAATTTATCCCGTGTATCCGGTTGTCGTTCTGGCGGAGACCGGGGAAAACCCCTTCTACCGCGTTATGGTTGGCCCGCTCAAAGAGGACGAGCGCGGCCTTATGCTCCGCCAGATCAAGGCGCAAGGCTACCACGACGCGTTTCTCAAGGAAATCAGATAAAACGCCTTCCGGCGCGCGGATACCCCCGCGCGCCGGGCGCGCCCTCGCGGGTCACGCCCAATTCACGGGCGATCCCATGGTTTTCAAGTGAAATCCCATATTGCCGTCCTCAAGAGCAAGCCTGAGATGCAGGATTATATCTTCTTTGGTGTCGATGAATTCTGCCGGGTTCCATTTATCTATTTTTATCTTGCTTCTCTTTTTCCAGCGGCTCTTTGGCAAGTTCTTTCGCTTTCGCACTATCGGTTTCCTGGGTGGATTTGTTCCCGCCGCGCAACGGGATGACAAGTTCCGCACCGGTATCTTTGTACTAGACCAGGTAGCCGGGACCGTAATGGATACGCATTTCCGACAGCCCTTCGCCGATGGCGGCGGAATCGCCGGGGTTTCCTTCGGCCAGCCGTTCAATCCGTTTTATATATGAGGGCTTTGCCAGTCAAGTCTTTAAAATCGTCCTCTTCGCCGTCTTCCGTCCGTGGGGTCAGCGGTGGAATTCTTTGTCCAGGTAGGCCCGCAATGCCCGCCGCGTTGAGTCAAAAGCCAGCTCGTCAAAACTCAACGTGCGGGGATCCACAAACCGGACCGAGGCGATTTCCTTTTCCTCAAGCCGGAAATCCTTCTCCGACAAACCCGGAACGGAAATGGTGAAAAACAGGTCGCAGGTCCTGTAGGTAATGCCCTTATAGGGATACACATTGGGAAAAGACGCCAAAAAGGAGAATCCCGGCGGCGCATCCCAGCCCAGCTCCTCGCGGCATTCGCGCCGCAAGCCTTCCAAAGCGCCCTCCCCCGGATCCACAAAGCCCCCGGGAAAATCGAGCTTCCCCAGGGCAGGTTCCCGCCCCCTGGCAAGGAACACAACCGCCTCTCTGTCAGGCACGGAAATGATGCAGCCCGTGGCCGCAGCCGTATTGTGGTAGAACACAAAACCGCAGTCGGGACAGCGGAAAACCTTGCCGCGCTCAAAGGATATCGCGGAAGACGCGCAGGCAGGACAAAAGCGGAACATGGATCAAATCTCTTCTACCGATCCCTGATTGCTCAAAACGTTTTTGATATAAAAATCCAGCGCCGTAACCCGGACCGCCACACTCTCTTTTTCGGACTTGCCATCCTTGAAAGACTTGATTACCGCCGAAAGATTATCGATAAGCTTTTTCCCGGATTTCATTCCCAGAGTCTCGGCAGCCGAGGATATCTTCTCTATATCCGCGCACATCGCGGCGTCAATATCTGCCGCCCCCTTTGCCGTTAGATCCGCGACGACTTTTTCCAATTCCTTACATACATTCTCAATCGTGTCCATGCCGCCCTCTTCCCATATAAAGAATTTACCGATTATGCTTTCAGTATAGTTGGTTCCCCAAGGGGCGTCAAGGGGGCGATTTTTGACGGGGCTGCGCCCCGCCAAAAATCGCCGACGGAAATTGCGGGAAAATCGCGTGATAGCCCCCAGTGTTCTCCCGCTATACAGCGTCTTGCCTGAATGCGGCGCGATTGCCTGCAATCGCAGTCGCGGTTTATTGGCCTTCCGCGATTTTCCTGGTTGCCGTGATAAGGCGAAGCCCTATAAAATCACGCAATTTCCGTGATTGCCGCACGCGGGCTGGCCACGATTTTTGCCCTGGCAAAAATTGCCCGCGGAAATTGCGGGAAAATCGCGTGATAGCC
>JAISXE010000067.1 GCA_031270615.1 Spirochaetia bacterium | reverse complement strand
ACTTCCCGTCCAAAAACTCGATTTTTTCCATAACAGACTCCTTCGGCCAGAGATTTTGGGCAGACTACACCCGTCCGCCTTCGTTTTGGCCTAATTGTCAGTTATGGTTTATTACATGGTATTTATCCCGCAGTGCTTTCCCGCAGTCTTAAAAAAATGAATTACGACACGAATTATCAGCATCGTATGTATACTACCACATCCGCTGGCATGGTGTCAAGACCAAAAATACAGCTTAAGAAGATCACCACGGACACCGCAGAGATGGAAATGGAGATTAAAAAAAATGTTTTTCGTCCGTCCCCGTCCGCGTGGTCAGTGGTTTGTTTTTGTCCGTCTTGTCCGCGAGGTCAGTGGTTAGGTTTTTGTAGTTCACGGCTTTTTTATCAATGCCGGGCTTGCCTAAATGAATAGTAATGGGGCACAATCGGGCATGGTCATTTGCGGAATCGACGAGGCCGGCAGGGGTCCGCTGGCCGGTCCTGTCGTGGCGGCGGCGGTTGTCCTGCCGGAGGATTTCCCCAGGGGGATACTGGCCGACTCCAAAGCCTTTTCCTCCTCCCGCAGGCGCGAGGAAGCGGAACGGCTTATCCGGCAGAAGGCGCTGGCCTTCCACATCGCGGAAGCGCCCGCCGGGGAGATAGACAGGCTGAACATCCTTCAAGCCACCCTGGCCGCGATGAGGCGGGCGCTGGAAGGCATAGCCGTGCCGCTGGAGGAAGTCCTCATCGACGGCAACAAATGCCCCGGGGGCTGCGCGGCCGCCTGCCGTGCCGTGGTGAAGGGGGACACCTTTGTGCCGGAGATTATGGCCGCCTCGATTCTGGCGAAGACGCAGCGCGACAGGATCATGGCGGCCTTTGCCCTCCAGTACCCCGGTTACGGTTTTGAGCGGCACAAGGGCTATCCCACGGCCGCCCACTGGGAGGCTATTCTGAAGCTGGGTCCCTGCCCGATTCACCGGAAGAGCTTCCGCCTGTACCGGGAACCCGGAAAATAGGCCCCGTCCGCCAGGGCGCGCGTTTTGCCGCCGCAGCCGCGGGCTTCATGGCAGCCACGGCCTTGTCCATGGCCTGCAAAAATTCTTCCATGTCCTCCTGGAAAACGACAATCTGATGCCGCTCGAAATCCGCCTCCCCGTGCTTCTTGCTTTCCACGACATTCAAAAAAATGTCCCCCGCGCGGTTCTCCTTGACATTGAAAAAATACGTCCGCTTTTCCGACTTTGCGCTTGACCGCGTAGAAAAAATTTCACCCCGAATTCCCATACCCTTCCCCTGATTGTGGTTTTTCCCCCACACTATACCAGAAAACGCCAAGCCTTACAATGCCGCCGCAGTGCCCGCAAAAAATTCAACCACGGACGCCGCGGACAAAACCGGCAGCACGGACAGTTAGGCGTTAAAAGAAGAATTTGGGCGCGTTTTTTGCGGCAAGGCCGCAAAAAACCGGGCTCTGCGGGGGTTCCGCCCCGCGCTCGGCGCGTGGCCGCTTCGCGCCCCTCCGATCCCTCGCGCGCCCAGGGGCTGCCTCCGGCAGGTGCGGGGTACAATTCAGCGCTGCGTGCGGCGCATACAAATGAATACCTATAATTGCCAGCCCCAAAGGGGCTGATGGACCATGCCTTCCAAATCACGGAAATTGCGTGATTTTGTGGGGCTTCGCCCAGTGGTTGCAATCAGGAAATCGCGAAAGGCCGATAAACCGCGACCGCGATTGCAGGCAATCGCGCTGCATTCAGGCAGGTTGCCGCATAACCGGGAGAACCCTGTGGGCGATCACGCGGTTTCCCGCAATTTCCGGGTGCGGTTTTTTCCAGGGCAAAAACCGCACCCGGACAGGGAAGGGGGGGCGCTGACATCACGGACAAAGAAGGAGGCGGATTTTGTGCGGGAAGTCCGTTTTTTTCCGTGCTGTCCGCAGGGTCAGTGGTTTGTCCTGGGCCGCAGATGAAATAATGCCGACCTACGCTATATATAGCGTGGTATGCATTCTGTCAACACTATGGTTTTCCATTATAATATTTTTTCCCACTTGAATTCTCTTGCTTTTTTGACGATTCCCTGTTAAACTTGAAGAGAAATTTGTTAAACTTGAGGGAAAATTGGGGGAATAAATTGGTTTTTTTCTTGGAAGTGGGCCATCTACTTAACAAAAGGCAAGGAATTTTGGAAAAAACAGCAAAATGTAGACAGAATTTTGTTGGCGCTTATTGACAATTTTATAAGGCCTGCGCTATAGTGGTAAAAGTTAGGAAAAAGTGGGTGCGATGGGTAGGAATACATGCTGACGGGCGAATTCGGCATTACGATGGACGACAAGGGGAGGATTTTGGTGCCTTCCAAACTGCGTTCGCAAATTGCCGGGAATATTTTGTGGGCGACAAAGGGGCCTGACGAGAACCTCTGGCTGTACACGCCGGAGGAATGGGAGATTTTTTCGTCCAAGGTCATGGATAACATGTCGCCGTTCAGCGAGGAAGACCGGGTGACCTACCGCAGCATTATCGCGCCTTCGCAGGAGCTGGAGATCGACAGGGTGGGAAGGATTCTTATTCCCCCGTCGTTGAAGCTTCATGCGGATTTGAAGAAGGAAGTCCTCATCCTGGGGGTCATCAAGTTTATGGAGATCTGGGATGTTGAGAAATATGCGTTGCATAAGAGGGAAACGTCGGAGATGGGAGTCTACAGGGAAAACCAGAAGAGGCTGAAGGATCGAGTTTTCTTCAAAAACTGAAGGAACGAATTTTCTTCTAAAACTGGGAAATTTTAGAGGGTATGGTGGAAATAGTTCATGCGTCAGTTATGATTGAAGAGGTTTTGCTCTATTTGCAGCCGGTGAAGGAGGACGGCCTTCTTCTGGACGGCACGCTGGGAGAAGGCGGCCACTGCGAGGCTTTCCTTTCCCGTTTCCCGCGCCTTCGGGCCGTTGGGCTAGACGCGGATCCTGCCATTTTGGAGCGGGCCCGTCTGCGCCTGGGGCCCTGCGGCGAGAGGTTCACGGGGTTCCATGCCTGGACGGACGAGTTTTTGCGCGATTATCCCCTGGATGAACGGCCGGACCGGATTCTGCTGGATTTGGGCATTTCACTTTTCCATTACAGCCGATCCGGCCGGGGCTTCAGTTTTGGCGCGGAGGAACCTTTGGATATGCGGCTGTGGCCTTCGGGAGGGGAGACCGCCGCTGATATCCTTGCCTCGCGGGATGAGAAAACCCTTGCCGACCTTTTCTTTGCCCTGGGCGGGGAAAGGTACTCGCGGCGCATTGCCCGCGAGCTTGTGCGCAGGCGGGCGGAAAAACACATTGGGAGCGCGAAGGAATTCGCGGAAATAGTCTGGAACTCCGTTCCCGCCTCATACCGCCACGGCAGGCTGCATCCCGCCACGAGGTGCTTCCAGGCCCTGCGGATAGCCGTGAACCGGGAACTGGAGAGGCTGGACAGGATGCTGTCGGCGGCGCTGGATATCCTGCCTGAGGGCGGAAGGCTGGGCGTCATCGCGTTCCACTCCCTTGAGGACAGGCGCTCAAAAACCTATTTGCGGGAGCAGGCGGCGGCGGGCCGCTGCCGCCTTGTTACGCGCAAGGCCGTGAAGCCGTCCGGGGAGGAGTGCGCGGCGAATCCCCCTTCCCGGAGCGCGCGTTTGCGGGTGGCGGAAAAGACCTGCGAAGGGGGCGCGGCATGAGGATCCCCGAAAGGCTGAAAAAGATAGGGCTTGCCGCGGCCATTGCCCTTCTTCCGCTTTTGTTTTGCGCGAATGTATGGCAGTCCTTCCGCTACTCGTCGTTGAAGCGGGAAATCGCCCGGCTGGAGGCGGAGCAGCGGGACCTTCTGGAAAAAAACAAGCGCAACATTGCCGGTATTTCGGTGCTGGAGTCGCCGGGCCGCGTTGATTCTTTGGGCAGGGAGGAGTTGGGCCTGTCGCGCCCCGGCGTGGAGGGTTTCATCACCATCCGGCCGCCCGGGAAAGACGCCCGGCCTGAAAAGGGGCAGGACGCCGATGAGTGAGAAACTTTTTACCCTGCAAGAAATTGCCGCCGTGACGGGCGGTGAGGCAGTCTGTTTTTCCGGCTTCGCGGAGGAGGAAATCTTTTCCGTCTCGGTGGACTCGCGGAAGGCACTTCCCGGCGGCCTGTTCGTCCCCCTGCCGGGGGAGAGGACCGACGGGCATTTGTACATCGAAGAAGCCTTTTCCCGGGGCTGCCGCGCCTGTCTGGCAGGGCGGGACTACTGGGAAGCGCGCCGGGGGGAGCTTGAGGCCGGGGCGCGGAAGCTCCGCCGCGCCTTCGTTGTGGTGGATTCCCCCCTTGCGGCCCTGCACGCCCTTGCGGCGCGGCATCTTGGGGGTTTTGGCGCTTTTCGCGTCGGCATTACCGGAAGCAGCGGGAAGACGACGACAAAGGAAATCGTTGGCGCCATTCTGTCCCAGGAGGGGCCGTCGTTCATGAACGAGGGCAACCTGAACTCGGAAATCGGGCTGCCGCTTTCGGTTTTCGGGATGCGGGGCAGCCCGGGTTTTGCCGTCTTCGAGATGGGCATGAACCGCGCGGGCGAGATGGACGCCCTGGTGGGCATTGTGCGGCCCCAGGCGGGGCTGATTACGAATATCGCGCAGGCGCACATAGGCATCCTGGGTTCCCTTGAGAATATCGCCGTGGAAAAGAAAAAGTTGTTCCAGGCCCTGGAGAGGGGGCAAAAAGCCTATGTGCACGAGGGCGAGGGTTTTCGGGATTTTCTGGCGGAGGGGATCCGCGCGGACTTGGTTTTCTACGGGGAGGACTCCACACCCGGCTTTGGGGGCGCAAAGGATTTGGGGCTGGACGGCTGGGTCATCACGCTTGACGGAGGGGGCATCAGGTTTCCCCTTCCGGGGCGGTATAATCTGCGCAACGCCCTGGGCGCCGTTTCCCTGTGCAAAGGGCTGGGCGTTTCCGGCAGGGCGCTGCGCGGGGGCCTCCAGGCCGTGGCGCCGCTTTTCGGGCGGGGCCAGATTTTCCGGGGGGAGTTCACGCTTGTGCTGGACTGCTACAACGCGAACCCGCAGTCCATGCGCGGCGCGCTGGATTTTGTGGATTCCCTCGCCTGGAAGGGGCGCAAGGTGGCCGTTCTTGGCGCCATGAAGGAGCTGGGGGGCTTGAGCGCGGTGGAGCACGAGAACCTGGGCTGGAAGATCGCGGCCTGCGGTTTCGCCGCCGTGTTCCTTTTCGGCGAGGAGATGGGGGATGCCTTCCGCGTTCTGGAGGAAGGGGGCTTCGCGGGAAGGCTCGGCTGGTTCACGGATTTTGACGGGCTTCGCGGGGCGGTGGGGGACTTTCTTGTTGCCGGGGACATCGTGCTGGTAAAAGGCTCCCGGAGCATGGAGCTGGAACGCCTGGCGGACGCGCTGTGCGGCGGGGCGAAAAGCGGAAAAACGGGGGCCGTCCATGTTTAAGGAATTTCTTTTCCCGCTGGTCAAATATTTCAGCCCCTTCAACATTTTCCAGTATATAACCTTCCGCGCGGCCTATGCCGCGGTAACGGCCCTGCTTCTTTCTTTCCTGATGGGGCCCTGGGTTATCAGGCAACTGAAAATTCTGAAGGCGGGGCAGAAAGTGCGGGAAGACGGGCCGAAAACCCACCTTGCGAAATCCGGCACGCCGACCATGGGCGGGGTTATGATAATCTTCGCCATTGTCGTGGCCGTGCTTTTGTGGCAGGACCTGCGCACCATGTATACCTGGATTATCCTGTTTGCCGTTGTCGGTTTTGGGGCGGTGGGTTTTCTGGACGACATGCTGAAAATAACGCGAAAGAATTCCAGGGGGCTTCCCGCCTGGGGAAAACTCCTGGGGCAGTTCGCGGTGGCGGGCCTCATTGCCGTGCTTTTGTATGTCAACAAGACCCCCTATACCACGCTTTTGTACCTGCCCATGCTCAAGGACGCGGTGTGGGACATGGGGCTTGTGTGGGTGCCCTTCGCGGTTTTGCTGCAGGTGGGTTTTTCCAACGCGGTCAACCTTACCGACGGGCTGGACGGCCTGGCCACGGGGCTGGTTATCATGGTGGGCATCGCTTTCGCGGCCCTGTGCTATCTGTCCGGCCGGGCCGACTACGCGGAATACCTGCAAATTCCCAACCTGCCCGGCACGGGGGAGCTTGCCGTCCTGTGCATGGCCTATGTGGGGGCCTGCGTGGGGTATTTATGGTACAACATATACCCGTGCCAATTGATGATGGGAGATGTCGGCAGCCTGTCCCTGGGCGGGGTTTTGGGGGTTTTGTCCCTTCTGGTAAAAAAAGAGATTCTGCTTCTCATTATCGGCGGGGTTTTTGTTATGGAGGCCGCCTCGGTCATAATCCAGGTGGCGTATTACAAGATGACGAAGAAGCGGATCTTCCTCATGAGCACCTTCCATCATGCCTGCGAGCTAAGGGGATGGTCTGAAATCCAGGTGGTGGTCCGCTTCTGGATTTTGGGCGGTTTGTTTTTGATTGTGGGGCTTTCCACACTGAAGATACAATGATGCGTGCGCAATTTGTTCCCGAACGGACCCATCGCAGGTCTGCGGATATTATGCTTATTTGTCTCATCATCCTGCTTGCGGGCATGGGGCTGGGGATTCTTTTTTCCGCCTCCTACCACCGCGCTTCCTCGGTGTTCAAAAACCCCTATTATTTTATCTACCGGCAGTGCATCTGGGCCGTTTTGGGCGCCCTGGGTGCCTGCGCCCTGTCCCGGGTTTCCCTGTCGTTTCTGGACGCGATGACCAGCCCCGTCGTCGCCATCGCGTTCCTGCTCATGTTTCTGTGTTTTGTCCCCGGCCTTGCCCCGCAGATCATGGGCGCCCGCAGGTGGATTGTGCTTTTCGGGTATTCGCTGCAGCCCTCGGAGTTTGCCAAGGTTGCCCTTGTTTTGTACCTGGCCCGGATGCTGCACAAAAAACAGGAGCGGCTGGGGGATTTTGTGAACACCTTCCTTCCCCTTGTGTGCGTCGTGGGGGGCTTCGGCGTCCTTACCTTCGCGCAGAACGATTTTTCCACGGCGGTTTTTATCCTGTTCCTGGGTCTGTGCTTTTTCTTTGTCGCGGGCACCAGGCTCCTGTATGTGGGCGGCCTGGCCCTGCTCGCGGCCGCCGGGGGGGTGGGGCTTCTTGTGACAAAGGGCCACAGGCTCCAGCGTGTCATGAGTTTTCTCAACCCCGGGCAGGACCCGGCGGGGGCCGACTACCAGGTTCTGGCCGCGAAAGCCGCGCTGCTCAAGGGCGGGCTGTGGGGGACGGGGATAGGCCAGGGAACCAGGAAGCTCGGCGGCCTGCCGGAGGCCCATTCGGATTTCATTTTCGCCGTTGTCGCGGAGGAAATCGGGTTTCTGGGAGTCGCCGCGGTGCTGGCGCTTTTTATTCTTTTCGCCTACAAGGGCTACGCGATTGCGCGGGGCTGCGGCGAAAACCGCTACGGTTTTTATTTGGCTTTTGGGATCACGACCTGCATTTTCGCCCAGGCGTTGATGAATATGGCGGTTGTGGCGGACCTTGTTCCCGCCACGGGCATCACCCTGCCGTTTTTTTCTTCCGGCGGGTCCTCGCTTTTTGCCAGCTTCCTCCTCTGCGGCATTCTTGTCAATCTGTCCCGCACGGGAAGGGGCATGGAAGGAGCCGGAAAATGGCAGACCTAGTTGCCGCCGGCTTCGCGGGGCGGCCCAAAACGCGGCATGGCCGCGGCATGTTTGTCGTGCTTGGCATCGTGTTTACTTTTCTTGTGTGCGAGGGGATTTTCCATTTTGTGCTTGCGCCGAATATGCGCATTGAAAACATTATTATCGACAACGATGCGCCCCTGCGGAGGGAGGAGCTTTTGTCCGCGGCGGGCCTTCAGGGGGGGCGGCACTACTATTTCAGGCTTGACGTGGAGGCGGTCAGGACCCGCCTTGAGGCCCTGCCCTCGGTGAAGAGCGCCTGGGTGCGGAAGGTTTTTCCTGCTTCCCTGCGCATTGTGACGCGCAGCCGACAGCCTGTGGCCGTCGCCTTCGCGGAGACTCCTTCGGGGACGGTTCCCCTTGCCTTTGACGAGGACGGGGTGGTTTTCCTTACCGGCAGGGACGTTCCTGAGACCGGGCTTCCCGTGCTTTCGGGAATCCGCTTTGAGGATTTTCGCGCCGGGGTGCGGCTGCCGGAAATGCTCAGGCCTTTCCTGGCGTGCCTCATGAAGCTGGAAAAGTCCTCGCCGGTCCTTCTTTCGGCGTTTTCGGAAATGAGGATCGTGCGAAAGGGAAACGGGCAGTTTGAGTTTGTTCTGTATCCCCTTTACCATCGCGTGCCGGTACGGATGGAGGGGGAATTGGACGCGCAGCGCTGCAAGACGGTTTTGATTGTTTTGGACGCCCTGGAAAAGGAAGGGATGCTGGGCCGGGTTGAGGAAATCGATTTCCGGACGGAAGATATGGTTTACCGGTTTAAGGAGGGGTAAAGTGCCCTCGGACACTGTAATCGCGGGATTGGACATAGGAACCTCACGGGTGTGCGCCGTTATCGGGGAGTTTGACGATTCGGGAGAGCTTGTCATAACCGGCGTCGGGACGAGCCCGTCTTCCGGCCTGCGCAAGGGGATCGTGGTCAACATCGAGTCCACCCTCAAGTCGATCATCTCCGCCATTGAGGATGCGGAATTTATGTCGCGCCAGAAAGTCTCCGCCGTTTTTACCGCCATATCGGGCGCCCATATCGAGGGCACGAACTCCCGGGGCGTCGTGGCCGTTACCGGCAGGGAAAAGGAGATAACGCGGGAGGATATCGGGCGGGTCATTGAGGCCGCCCGCGCCCTGGCCATACCCATGGACAGGGCCATCATCCACGTCATCCCCCAGGAATTCATCGTTGACGGGCAGAGGGGGATACGCGACCCCCTGGGCATGATCGGCGTGCGCCTTGAGGCCGAAATACACCTTATTACCGGATCGCTCACTTCGGCCCAGAATCTGGCGAAATGCGTGAACCGCGCGGGCCTGAAGGTGGCGGATATTGTTCTTGGGTCCCTTGCCGCAGCGAAGGCTGTTTTGTCAAAGGAGGAGAAAGAGCTGGGATCCCTGCTCATCGACATGGGGGGCGGGACCACGGATATCCTGGTGTATATGGACGGCGCGCCCTATTACACAAGCGTCATGCCTGTGGGGGGGGATCAGGTCACGGGCGATATTTCCATCATGCTGAAGACGCCGATGGATTCGGCGGAGAAAATAAAGCGGGAGGCGGGCTGCTGCCATCCGGCCTTCGTGGAAGAGGGGCAGGAGATCATTATTCCCCGGCTTGGCGGCCGGCCGCCCCTGGCCCTGGCCCGCAAGGATTTGTGCGCGATCATCCAGCCGCGCGTCGCCGAGATTTTCACGATGGTGCGCGGCAGGATTGAATCGAAAGGCTATGCGGGAAAGCTCTCGGGGGGGGTTGTCCTGACCGGCGGCGGGGCGCTTTTGCCCGGTATCGTGGAAATGGCCGAGGAGATGTTTGGGGTCGCCGCGCGGATCGGCATTCCAGCGCGGCCCGGGGGGCTTACTCCCGAGTTCCAGTCGCCGGATTACGCGGCTGCGGTGGGGCTTGTGATGTTCGGCGCCGAATACCTCCGCCCCGAGGGGCAGGAGGCGGTCGGCCTTGAGAAGCCCCCGGCGGGGGGGATTTTGCCTTCGCTGAGGCGGTGGCTGAGGAATTTTTTTGAATGAGGCATTGTTTGGAAAAAAGGAGAAAAACCATGGACCGGCACAGACGGGGACGGACAAAAAACGGAAATTCCCATACGGAAAAATCCGCGTTTTTCCGTCTTTCCCGCACTGCCAGCAAGTTAAGGCCAAAAGTCAGCCCGTGGGGCGCCAGGGATTGTAGCGGAAATCCCGCAAGCCCCTTAAGGGGCTGAGGAATTGCAGCGGAAAGCCCGGCTGGTCGTATTTTTGTATCCGCGTAGCGGATACAAAAATACGACCAGCCGGGCTTTCCGCTGCAATTCCTCAGCCCCTTAAGGGGCTTGCGGGATTTCCGCTGCAATCCCTGGCGCATGGGCGGCAGACCGTTTTGCGCCACCAACACGGGGCTTCGCCCACGACCTGCTTGTACGGCCTTAAAGCAAAATTGCGACCAGCCCCTGGCGCCCCACAGGCTGATTGCGGCCCTTAACGTGTTGGCAGTGGAAAAACAAGTCTCCTCACGTTCATTCCGATCCGGGAATTATCGACAGGTTGTCGAACACAAGCTGCCGCACTTTTCCGTCCGACATGATCGAATTGATTTTATCCGCCAGTTCCATCTTCAAATCGTTTTCCTTTCCCGGCGCCAGATCGACAGCCCGCCGCGTGGCGAAAAACTGCCGCACGATATCCTTTATTTGGGGCGTCCTGTTGACCAGCTCCGTCTGCACGATTTTGTTGCCCTGCTCATAGCCGATGGCTATGTCCGCCATGACCATTCCCGGCGGGCTGTCCGCAGTGCGGGCGCGGATTCCGGTGATATTGGGGAACCAGTCGTACACCGGCGCCTTGCCCGCATATTCGGGGGAGATCTGCTGCTGGCTCATGCCCTGGTTCTCCGCGCCCATGAACTGCATGGTGATATAGACAACGGTTACGATAAAAATTATCGCCCCCAGGCTCAGGGCGGCCCATTTGAGTATCTGCACGACGATGCCGGGCAAAAAACCAACCTTCTTGCTTGGCTGGGCCTCCGCGCCGACGGTGCCCTCTTCGCCTTCTTCAAACATTTCATTTTCGTCTGACACTTCTCTCCTCCCTTACAAATGCCCTTCCGACAAAATTATGATATCGACCCTCCTGTTATAGGCGGCGGCTTCCGGGCTGGTTTCCGCCATGAGGGGAACCGTGGAACCGAAGCCCGCCACCTGGAACTGCTTCTCGTCCACGCCGTATTCGGCCAGCCGGTGAAGCACGTTTACCGATCTCGCGACGGAGAGCTCCCAGTTGCTGCGCCAGGGCCCGGCGGGGTCCGTGGGGCTGGCGTCCGTATGGCCCTCGATGCGGAACTTCTTTCCCGCCATGGCCGGCGAGGCAAGAAGATCGGAAAGCCGCAGAAGCACGCCCCGCGCCTGGTCCATGTCGATCTCGGCGCTTGCCGTGCGGAAATAGGCGTCGGCCGCCAGCGATATGACAAGCCCCCGCTCGTCCTCCTGGACCCTTACCTTCATGGTGCGGATTTCCGGCTGGAATTCCGTCAGCGCCTTTCTCCGCGCCTGGTTCAGGGTCCGCGCGTTGCGCATGGAAGGCAGGGAGGAGGTCGTGTTCCCCAATTCCGCAAGCGGGCCTTTTTCCAGCGTGTTTCCGCCCATCAGGTTGCCCATGCCCAGAAGCGCGGCGGAAATGCCCTGAAGCCGCGCAACCTCGACTTCGGCCGTGTTGTACAAAAGAACGAAGAAGCACAGAAGAAGCGTCACCATATCGCCGTAGGTGTTCAGCCACATGGGAGCGCCCGGCGGCGGGCATTCAGGGCATTTTTTCTCGTCGGCCATCTTCCCCCTCCTTTATTCCTTTGCTTCCGCCCGCAGGCCCTCGCGCTGCGAGGGGGGCAGGAACGCCACCAGTTTTTCCTGCAAAATCCTGGGGTTGTCCCCTGACTGTATGGAAAGCACGCCTTCGATGATGATCTCCTTGAAAAGCATTTCGTCCTTGTTGCGGTCGGTGAGTTTCGCGACAATGGGGATGCAGAACATATTGGCGCCCATGGAGCCGTAGAGCGTCGTGATAAGGGCGAGGGACATACCCGCGCCGAGGCTTGACTGGTCGGCCAGGTTGGCAAGCATCGCGATAAGGCCAACCAGGGTTCCCAGCATCCCGTAGGCCGGGAAAAGCGCCCCCAGGCTGTCGAAGACCTTTATGTTGGCCGAATGCCGTTCCGAAATCTGGTTGGCGTCGTTGTACAGGATTTTCTTGATGACTTCCGGGTCCGTGCCGTCAACGACAAGCTGGATTCCCCTGCGCATGAACTCGTCGTCCAGCTCCTGGAGGTTGTCTTCCAGGGCAAGGAGGCCCTCGCGGCGCGCCCGTTCGGAAAACTCCACCATGATGCGTATCGTCTTTTCGGGTTCATAGCTGGGCAGCCGGACCATCACCATGAAATACTTGAACAAGCCAAAAACCCTGCCCATGGGGTTCGCCATAAATACGGCCAAAAACGTGGATCCGAAAACCATAACAACCGAGGGAATGTCAATATAGATAATAGGGGAGGCGCCGCCGATCAAAATCGACACGGCGAAGACCACCATACAACCGACAAGGCCGATTATTGTTGCTAAGTCCATGGGTACCTACTCCTCATTCTTGAAACCGCCGATTTGCCTGCGGTATTCCACGATTTCATTATAAACAGTCTGGTAGTCCTCCAGGACTACCAGTTTCTTGCCTGATAACATGACCAGATGCGTGTCGGGACTCTCTTCGATGTATTCAATCTGATGGGGGTTCACATAGTAAACCTTCCCGTCAAGCCGCGTTACCTTAATCATTCACTTTCAATGTACTCCTTTTTACCGTTTCAGTGTTAAGAGTTCCTGCAACATCTGGTCGGCAGTCTGGATGGTGCGCGCGTTCGACTGGAAGCCTCTCTGCGTCACAATCATGTCGGTGAACTGCTCGGCAAGGTCGACGTTGCTCATTTCCAGGTTGCCCGCGTTGATTTTCCCCTTGCCCGCTATGCCGGCGGGGTCGATGCGCGCTATGCCGGAGTTAGGCGTAACGGCGTAGACGTTCTCGCCCTGCTTCTCAAGGCCGCCGGGGTTCAGGAAGGTTGACAGGGCAACCTGCCCCAGGATCCTGTTGTTGCCGTTGGAAAAAACGCCGGTGATGACGCCGGACTGGTCGATGCGGTAGCTGTTCAGGTAGCCCATGCCGAAGCCGTTTTGCTCGAAGACCTTGGTGGAACTGGGCGAGGCGTACTGGGTCATGGAATCCTCGGCGCTGCCCACCTCCCCGATGTCAAGGAGGAAGCTCTGGCGCAGGGGCGTCCCGTCGGGGTTGGGAACGGTGTTCGCCACTTCAAAACTTACGGCCACCTGCAAAAGCTCCTGGCTGGCTTCGTCGCCCGCGTTGTCCTGCACGCGGCTGAGTGTCCCCATATTGTCGAACTCAACGATGAAGGTGTTGCCGTCGTTGTTGCCGCCAGGGCCCACTTCGACCTGGGTGCTTGTGGTGTCCGTCACAATCGTCTGCCCGTCGCCGCCCACATCGGGATCGACGGTCACGGTGCAGTTCCAGCGGTTTACTTCGTCCGGCCGTTTTTCAAAATCCATGCGCAGGGTATGAAGGCCGCCGAAAGCGTCGCGGATGTCGATGGTCGCGGTCCACCTTCCCGCAAGAATTGCGCGGGGGCCGTCCTGCTGCCCGATTTCAGGGGTGTTCTTGTTGAGGTTGCAGGCCATTTTGACATTGGTCGTTGCCGCGGCGGGGTCTTTCGCGCCGATGGGAATAACAAGGTCGCCGATGGAGCTGGAAGGGTTGATGGTGGGCACGTTGTCCACGATCTGGGCCTGCCAGCCCTGCACCCTCATGCCGTTGGCGGGATTGACGAGCGTGCCCTGCTGGTCAAGGCCGAAGGCGCCGTTGCGCGTGTAGAGGTTCGTTTCGCCCGTCTTCATTATGAAAAAGCCTTCGCCCACAATGGCGAGGTCGGACATGACGCCGGTAAGTTGCAGCGAACCCTGGGTATGGACGGTATCGATTGCCGCGATGCTCATCCCAAGACCGACCTGCTTGGGGTTGACGCCGCCCAGCTCCTCGGTGGGCCGCGAGGCGCCCTGGACGTTTTGGGAAATCATGTCGTGAAAGTTGACCCGCCCTTTTTTAAAACCGTTCGTATTGACGTTGGCCAGATTGTTTCCCACAACGTCCATGCGGGTCTGATGGTTTTGCAGTCCGGACACACCGGAATATAATGATCTCATCATAATGGCGCCTCCTTATTTTTCTTCTCTAACGCGCACAACGGCGGCATAGTCGAAATAATTCCCGTTAATCAAAAGCTGCGGGGGGTTTCCGCCGGTAACTTCAATGACGCGGCCGCTTACCAGGGTGTGGGTTTCCTTGCCCTCCCCATCCAAGCCCTTTACGGCGACATCCACCGTTTTCCCGATAAGGTTCACTGCCTGGCTTGTGGCCACAAGATTCGCCATTCGGGAAAACTCCTTGTTCAGGTTCTGCATCTGTTCCAGCGAGGAGAACTGGGCCATCTGGGCTATAAACTCCCTGTCTTCCATGGGCTGGGTGGGGTCCTGGTGGGTAAGCTGGGCTACAAGGATCTTCAGAAAATCGTCCTTGCCGAGGGTGTCCTTCGCTTTGCGCTGCGCGCCCTGCTTCTGCAATTCCCGCAGGTAATTGTCGCCCGTGGTATTGATCATCATAAAATCTGACATAAACGGATCCCTTTAACTCCTTCAAACCATAAGATTTATCGCGTTGGAAACAAAATAATACTCGTATGCCGCCGCAGGCCGGGTTTCCGTTTCCGCCCTGCCGCCGAAGCCGGGGGGCCGTAGCCCTCCGGCTTCGGTTTCGTTTTCCCGGTATCCGTCGTTTCCGACGGACACGCTCATGCCGCCCATTTCCAGGCCGTTTTCCCGGAAAGCGGAGGCAAGCTCCGGCATGTTCCGCTCGAACACTTCCCGCACACTGTCATTTTCGACAAAAATCCGTCCTCCTATGAGGTTATCTTGCAGGGAAAGCCGTATTCTTACCTCGCCAAGGCTTGGCGGTTTCAAAACCAGGCGTATTTCCCCCTCGTTTTTGTCCTTCAGGATGAAACGGGCGCTTTTCACGATATGGGCGTTGCCCTCTTCCCTCATGCGCCGCAAAAGGCCGGAAGCCGATTCCTTGGCGCTTCTGTCGTTCTGCAGGCGGAGGCTGTCCTCAAAACGTTCATCCCCGGCGCGGACAAGGACGCGGATTTCGATGTCCCGTGCCGCCTCGTCTCTTTTCGGTTCTTCCGCGCGCGCGAGTTTCACTTCGCGAAGCAGGTCCCCGGCATCCAGGTTTTCGGTTTTCTTTGGCCCCGCTTCCCTACCCGGTTTGCGCGCGTCCCCGGGGGCCGCCTGTCCGGCGGGAATCTTCTTTTCCCCTCCCCGTGGTTTTTCTTCGATTTTCGGGATTTTCGTTTCTTGGGCGGAAAGAAGCTCCGGGGAGGCCGCCTTTGTCTCGATGCCAGGCGTTCCGGGGAAAACGGCGGCCCTGGCCGCAGGCGCCGCGCCGGGGCTTTCCCCGGATGCCATGCCGCGCGCGGGGTTTTCCGTGCCCTGCGGAAGGTCTTTGGCCGTTTTTTCCGCGGAAACGGACGCCGCGGCCCGGGCGGACGCCAAAACGATGTCCGAAGCCGGTTTTTCCTGCCGGGGCAGCGCTTCGGTTTCCGGGCTTTCCCGCCGCTGTTTCAGAAGTTTGCGTTTTTCAAAAAAACCGCCAAGGCGGGGCTTTTCCCCTGCCTCCGCGTCCTCCGCCCGGCGGGATTTCAGGCGAAGGGGAAGCGCGGCCGTTTTCGTTTTACCGGCCCTGCCGGGGGCGGCCGGCCCGTTTAAGGCTTTTTCCAGAACGGCGGCGAAGAAGCCTGTCCGTGCCCCTCCCCGGGATGCCTTTGCCTTTCTGTTTCTTCCTGCCTGAAGGGCGGAAGAGACGCTGTCCGTCGTGGCTTTTACCACGGATATACCTCCTTTGCCGACCGAAGGCCTTATGTTTTAGGTTTGACGGCCATTTTCCGCTGGATAACGGCCGCCCTTTCGGCAGGCATGAGAGACAGCCAGTACGCAACCGAGGAATCCTCTCCCGCCTCCTGCGCAAGCTGTTCCACCATGCGCAGATGGTCGATCATGTCCTGGTCTTCCATCTTCTCAAGAATGGCAACGGCCCTCGCGGGGGGCATCCCGTTCAGGTTTTTGGCGTTCTGCCTAATGTTCTCATTCTTATTGTCGTACAGTCTTGTGCGTTCTTTTAAGGATTTTTCCTGATCTTCAAGGGCCTTGCGCTGCTCCTCGATTTCCGCGGCCTGCTGGAGGATATCCTTTTCCCTGCCGGAAAGCTGCTCTTCCCGCAACTGGAGTTCCTCGGCCCGCAAATCCACGGCCACCATGAGCTTGGAGAGCCTTTCGGAGTCAAGCAGGTAGGGGGAATCCTGTTCCTCCACCTTTGAACGCCCGCCAAGTCCGAAAAACCGGAAAACCGGCGCGTAGGTGTCCTTCACGTCGATCAGTCCCAGGTAATCGAACCACAAAGAGCCTCCGCCAAGCAAAACGAGAATCACCAAAAAAAGCAGAAATATGCGGGGCAACGCCGCCATCATTCACCTCCTTCGCCGTCCGCGAAAACCATCCGGGACACGGCTGTTTCGTCCATGATTTTTCTTTCCTGCCGGCGCTGTTCCTCGTAATATTCCCCGGCCCTGCGTTCCTTGAGTTTGTCCAGGACCTTGCGGGCGCGGGAAGCATCAAGGTACGCGCGGTTCACCTCTTCCCGTTTCCTGCGCGCCAGGCCAAGCTCCTCCCCGGTTTCCTCTATTTCGGAGTCAAGCCGTCCCCGAAAACCCTCCCTGACCAGAATCTCGCTTATCGGATACAGCTCCCCGCCTTCGCAGAAACCGGCGTATTTGTCTTTTTCCCCCTGAAGACGGCGGATATGGTTTTCGAGCCGGACGCACGCGCCGGTGATTTCGGCGAGTCTTATTTCCCAGCGGCGCTCCTCATGCCTTCGAAGCTGCAAAAGCCGCTCCAGGCGGAAGCTATATCTCTTCATCTTCGGTTTCCTCCCCCGGGGCTTTTTCCGAGGCGGCGGCGAGTTCCAGGATCCGGGCGCGGGTCTCTTCCAGTTCCGCCTTCTCTTCCACGGCCTGGCCGAGGAATTCCCGCAAGAAGGGCATGATCCGTATGGCTTCGTCGATTTCGGGATTCGTGCCCTGCTCATAAGCGCCCAGGTTGATAAGGTCTTCCGAATCGGCGTACACGGCCAGCATGCGCCGCAGGTAGGCTGCGGCCTTGCGCGCCTCCGGGGGGGCTATGCCCTTGTCCATAAGGCGGGAAACGGACTCAAGAATATCCACCGCCGGGTACTGGGCTTTTTGGGCAATCTTGCGGGAAAGTACCATGTGCCCGTCCAGGGTTCCCCGCACCGTGTCGGTGACAGGCTCCTTCATGTCGTCGCCTTCAACCAGAACCGTGTAAAAGGCCGTGATCGTCCCCTTGTCGGAAGCCCCGGAGCGTTCCAGAAGCCTCTGCAAGCCCGAAAACACCGAAGGCGGATACCCTTCGCGCGTGGGCGGCTCGCCTATGGAAAGGCCCACTTCCCGCTGCGCCCAGGCGTAGCGGGTCACCGAATCGAAGAGGAACATCACGTTTTTGCCCTGGTCGCGAAAATACTCCGCAATGGCGGAGGCGGCAAGCGCCCCTTTGAGTTTGGCAAGGTCGGGCGTGTCGGAAGTGGAAACCACAATCACGGAGCGGGCAAGGCCCTCCGGCCCCAAATCGCATTCGATAAACTCGCGCACTTCCCGGCCACGCTCGCCGATAAGCGCGACAACGTTGACATCGGCCCTCGTGTTGCGGGCGATCATCCCCAGCAGGGTGGATTTGCCCACGCCGCTCCCCGCGAAGATTCCCATGCGCTGGCCCATACCCACGGCAAGAAGGCCGTCAATGGCCCTGACGCCGGTCTGGATCTGGTGGGTGATTTTTCCCCGCTGCATGGCCCGCGGCGCCGCGCCGCACACGGGATAGAATGTCCCGGCACCCAGTTCCCCCTTGCCGTCCAGGGGATTGCCGAAGGCGTCTATGACGCGGCCCAGAAGGCAGGCGCCGACGGGAACCTTCAGGGCCCCGCCCTCCGCGATAACGCGGGCGCCGACTTCGATGCCCGTCATCTCCTCAAAGCACATAAGCTGGACATGGGGGCTGCGGAGGCCGACGACCTCCGCGCGGACGACGCGGTCTTCCAGGTGGATGCGGCAGACCTCCCCCACCACGGCCTGGGGGCCCAGGGATTCAACCAGGGACCCCCTCACCTTCTCCACGCGGCCAGCAAAAAGGATGGGATCAAAGGAGTCAAGGACGGCGGAGTATTTGTCAAACATCGGCTCGTCCATGCCCCGGAAAATATCCGCATCGTCGGGAATCCGCGCCTCCCGGGGAACAACGGTTCCGGCCAGGGCATCGCTCATAAAGGCTCCCGGTATTTTTCCACCGTCCGGATCGGCGAGAGCTCCAGAATGCGCTCTTCGATTTCACGGAGCTGCGCCGCTATGCGCGCGTCGATTTCGCCGAAATCGGTTTCGATGACGCAGCCGCCTCTGTCCACGGTGGAATCTTCCATGACGGTTATGCTCTTTACGTTTTCGACCATGCCAATGATGTCCTTCGTGTGCTCGGTTACCAGATTCAGGTCCGCGAGGTTCACGCGGATAACCACGTCGGACTTGTTTTTCAGTTTTTGCAGGGCCTGAATCGTATTGTTGATGACGATGTTTTTTTGGTTTTCGGAAATCACCTTGACGACTTTCCTGGCTATCTGGAGGATAAGGTGGATCACCTGCGCCTCCGAATCCTTCAGAATGTCGAAGCGTTTCTCGATGGCCTTGGAGAGGATGAGGTGCAGCCTTTCGATGACCCGCTCGGCCTCAGCGCGGCCTTCCTTCCAGCCCGCTTCGCGGCCCTCCTCGTAGCCGGTTTTCTTCGTCTCCTCGCGTATGGCCTCCGCCCTGTCCTGGCTTTCGCGGATTGTCTTTTCGGACAGCCGCGCGGCCTCAGCCCGGATCTTTTCGGAGTCTTCCTCCGCCTGGCGTTTGAGCTGCGCGGCCTCCTCCGTCTTGAGGCGGACCTGCTCGAAGGCGCTTGTCTCGGCCGCCTTGACGATCTTTTCCGCCTCAAGGCGCGCGCCGGCAATCATCGTTTCCTTGTCATGCTCGAACTCATGCCGGAAAAGCTCCGCCTCCCTGCGAATGTCATCCGCCGTCGGCCCCTTATACTCCTCCACGTCGTCAAGGCTTTCCAGGTCGGCGCCCCCCGCCTGTCTGAAGGCGGGATTGTCCGGCGGTTCAATAAAGACCTTTTCGCTTCCCTGTATGAACTCCGCCGGACGGAACACGTTTTTCGCCACAGCCGTTCTCCTATACTACCAGCTCGTCTTCGGTGCCCCGGGCAACAACGATGTCGCCGGCGTCCTCAAGTTTCCTGATGATGGAGACGATCTTCTGCTGGGATTCCTCGACATCCTTCATCCTGATGGGCCCCATGTACTCCATATCCTCTTTCAAAAGCTGCGAGGCCCGCTTGGACATATTGCGGAAAATTTTGTCCTGCACTTCCGAATCCACGGACTTCAGTGCCTTGGCCAGTTCCGAGGTATCCACTTCGCGCAAGACTTTCTGAATGGCCCGGTCGTCCAGCATGACGATGTCCTCGAACACGAACATCCGCTTCTTGATTTCCTCCGCCAGCTCCGGGTCTTCCTCCTCCAGCGATTCGATGATGGATTTTTCCGTAGAGCGGTCAACAAGGTTCAGGACTTCCACGATGCTTTCCACGCCTCCGGCGGAGGTGTAGTCCTCCGAGGACAGGGTGGACAGCTTCTTTTCCAGCACGCGCTCGATTTCGCGCAGGACCTCCGGCGAGGTGCGGTCCATCGTGGCTATGCGTTTTGCCACGTCGGACTGCACTTCGTGGGGAAGGCTGGAAAGGATAAACGAAGCCTTCTGCGGTTCCAGGTATGCCAGAATAAGGGCAATCGTCTGGGGGTGTTCCTGCTGGATGAAGTTCAGAAGGTGCGTCGGGTCGGTGCGCCGGATAAAATCGAAGGGCCGCACCTGGAGGCTTGAGGTAAGGCGGTTGATGATGTCCACCGCCTTCTGGGAACCCAGGGATTTCTCCAAAAGCTCGCGGGCGTAGTCGATGCCCCCCGTGGTGATGAAGTCCTGGGCCATCATAAGCTCCTGGAACTCCGCCAGAACCGCGTCCCGGTCCTCGGAATCCACCGCCTCCAGCCGCGCTATTTCGAAGGTAAGGGCTTCTATTTCGTCTTCCCGCAGGTGTTTGAAAATCTCCGCCGACACTTCGGAGCCGATGGTTACCAGGAATATGGCCGCCTTCTGCTTGCCGTTTAAGTCCTTGCGGTGCCCGCCTTTTTTCCCGCCGCCGCCGGCAGCGGCCCCTGATGTTTCGCTTTTTGCCATATTCTATTCCTCCCTCAGCCAGGTGCGGATAAGCTGGGCCACGTCCCCCGGATGCTCGCGCGCCATGTTGATGACGTTCTCCGTAAGCTCCATGCGCGTGCGCTCCTCCACCGACATTTCCACTTCCGCGCCCTCCTGCTCCGCGCTGCGCAGGGCCGCCTCGCGCATGGCCTGATGCTGCCGGGCAAGCTCCTCTTCCCGCAGTCGCCGTCGGCGCTCGATTTCCCTTGATATCAGCCGGACGGCGATAAACAGGGCAAGAAGGGCGCCCACGGCGATGATGGCCGAAAGGATGATAAGGTTCCTCTGCTGCCGCGCGCGGTAGTCGCTGTCCTCCTTCGCGAACTGCTCCGTGCGGGAAAAAGCGATATGCTGGACGGTCACCGAGTCCCCCCGGCTGCGGCTGTAGCCCACCGCGTCGCGCACCAGGGCGGCTGCCTTGGCAAGGTCCTCGTCGCTGACCGGCGTGTATTCCCGCTCTATGGAGCCGTCCGGGTTCACGACAACCTCGCCCTTTTCGTCGTGCTTCCACTTCCACACGCCGTCAATGGCCACGGCCGCCGTCACGCGCGTTGTGACCCAGGGGGTGCTTACCACGTTGGTCAGGGTCGTGTTGACGACATTCGTCTTTCCCACCTTGCTGGCGGCGTACTTGCCGAACAGATCCTCCAGGTCCTTGTACGAGGGAGGGGTCTGGCCCTCCTGCCCCGGCGGCCCCTGGGGGTGCAGGCCGGAGCCTTCAAAGCGCTCGTCCCAGATGTCCTCCTGCGTCGTTATGGAAGTTATCCTGGCCCCCTCCTCCGCGGACTCGTCGTAGGGCGTGTTGGGGTTGTCCGGCTTCATGATGATGGGGGAATGGCTTTCGTCCTTGATGGTTTTTTGGGAGGTGTCCACGTCGATATTCAGGTTGACCACCTGTACCCTGTCCGTGCCGTAAATCTGCTGCAGTGCGTCAAGGATGGCACCCCGGTACAGAAGCTCCTGCCTGCGTTTGTGTTTCAGCTCCTCCTGGGTCTGCCTCAGGCGGTCCATGTCCTGCAGCCCGGCAAAATCGTTCAGGACGGTGCCCTGGTTGTCCACGATGGTTATGTTTTCCGGCGTCAGGTAGGGTATGGCAAAGCGCACCAGCTTTTCTATGCCCTCCCG
>JAISXE010000030.1 GCA_031270615.1 Spirochaetia bacterium | reverse complement strand
GGGGAAGTCTCCCACCGTCAACAAGTTAAGAAAAAGATGTGCGCCTTTTTGGCCCCCAGGGATTGCTCCACAATCCCTAGGGGCCAAAAACCGGGCTTTCCGCTGCAATTCCTCAGCCCCTTGAGGGGCTTGCGGGATTTCCGCTTCAATCCCTGGCGCCCCACGGGCCCAGGGGATTGCCCCGCAATCCCCCAGGAGCAATTTTGCGAAGCAAAATTGCGACCAGCCCCTGGCGCCCCACGGGCTGACCGCATGATTGTAATAGCGCTTCGCCGCGTGAGGCGGCTCGCAATGACGGAAAATCGGTAAATCGATATTATTTACGGATAAGTTCTAAGGCAAAAAGCGGCAAGACGGCGACGGGTCAAACCGTTTTGGGACATTTACGGTTTTGGCGGTATTTGAGGGGCGGCCTTCGGCGCCTCCCGCTCCAACTCCTTTACGCGGTACACGATTACCTGCGCAATGTCATTGAGTACCAATTCCTGAAACCGCTGCATTGTTCCGGCGGGCGCCGATGGATACGTTTTTGTTGAAAAAAGGGCGGGCGCGTCAATTTCAAGGGCGGCGGCTATTCGTTCCAGCATTTCGGGGGTGGGGAACTTCCTTTTGGTTTCAATCATACCTATGTAGTGGGTTGAGGTGTTTACTTTTTCAGCCAGCGCCGCCTGGCTAATCCCTAAAATGCGCCGCTGCTCCTTCATGTTGAAGGCTAAAACTACTCTAAGACTCGTCATACTTTGTTTCAAATTACTCCGGGCACGCTTTATTCTTTAGTACCCGCGAGGGGGTTGACAACTTCCGTAAAGTATGTAATATACTTCCTTACAGGAAGAGTTACTATAAAAATCTATATACTCTTTCCGAAGGAGTTTTTTTATGACAAAAAATAAATTTTTTGTAATGGCGGCGCTCGCCCTCGTGCCGGCGGTGATGCTGATCGGCTGCCTTTCGTTCGGCGGAAGCGGGGAAGTCGAAACTACGATCTCTTTTGACGCCGGGTCAATGCGCAACGTCGTGCGTATAAGCGATGACGGCGTGGAGAAAGGCTGGCTGTCGGTTTCGAGGGACGGGCAGAAACTGCTCTACTGCGAGCAGCCGGTTGAATTTGACCCGGCCGACAAGTCCAAAAGAAGCGAAAGCAGCCGGATAATGTATCTGCGTAACGCCTCGGTATTCGCGAAAACGCCCCTGGTAGAAAGCTACACCTATGGCCCTGCCTTCTATGAAAACGGAACCAACTTTGTGTACGTAGTGTTGAACCAGAACGGAACCACGCAACTTGTAAAGAGCAGCGTCGCGGGCGGCGGCAGAACCTTTATTACCCGCAATCCCATAGGCCAATGGGACGACAGTCCCTCCGTCCGTGAAGGCATCATCGCGTGCGACACATATATTGACGGGAAGCGCCAGATCGTTACCCTGCGCGATAACGGAACGGAGATTACCATACTTGGCCCCGGCGCTAAGCCTTCCTGGCATCCTACGGAAAACAAAGTGGTGTTCGTCAGGGATAGCAGCATTTGGGAAATGGACATAGAAACAACCCAGCAGACCCAGCTCCACGCGGTATCGGAGAAAGAGCAAGCCGATGGTATCTGGGCAGGCAAACCGGCCTATACCGGAGACGGGAAGCATGTTGTTTTCCTAAAAACCGTAAAAGTAGGATCCAGACTTCGGTGGCACCTGTTTGCCATGGATATGGATGGGAATAACGTTACGGAATTAACCGCGGGGAATACCGATATTTGGTCGCCGGCTGCAGGCGCGGGAAACCAGATATTCTTTATATCAAACGCGGGAGGAAAGACAGAGATATGGTCCGCGCTTGTTACGTTGGAGTAAGATGCGCACAGAAATACCGCGCTTTTGCCGCCATGCGGGTCTGCGCAAGGAGCGGCAAGAGCTACGGCGTTTTACGGCAATGAGTTTTGGAGGGAATTGACAGATGAAAAAGACGGCGATCCTAATATGCGCCGCGGTTTTTGCGGCCGTCAGTGCATACGCCCAAAGGGCGGGAGGCGGCCAGTCGGAGATAATCGTGAAAAGATCTCAGTCAAGCATAAACGCGGGGTTCAGGCAGCAGATCTATATTGACGGGAGCCAGAAGCTTACCCTGGTCAACGGCACGGAAGCCAAAACAATCGTTCCCGACGGCGAACATACCATCAGCGCGAAACTCTCTACCCTGAGTTCCAACGAAGTGCGCTTTACCGCCCGTTCGGCTTCCATCACGTTTACCATTACTCCCTCCGCGCAGCAGCTCCTTATCAAGCAGAGTGGCGGGACTTCGTCAAACAGTTCCGCGGCCCCCGCGAATCAAAACGACGGCGTGGAAGGCTCTCTGGATCGCGCCGCCGGGAAAATCATGGAAAAAATTCCCGAAGCTTCCCGCATAGCGATTATGTATGTGAGCGCTTCCGACCCGGATGTAGC
The DNA here is from genome assembly GCA_031270615.1 of Spirochaetia bacterium. Taxonomy (GTDB): domain Bacteria; phylum Spirochaetota; class Spirochaetia; order DTKZ01; family DTKZ01; genus JAISAF01. Next base: position 17,188 of record JAISXE010000030.1, on the reverse strand, counting down.
GGAATTTATCGCCAACGAACTGGAGTTTATTATGGTGGAAAACGGCCAAACCCTCATCGACCGCAGTCAGTTGGACGCAATACGCAAAGAACAAAACTTTCAGCTTTCCGGCGAGGTTGACGACGATTCCGCGGTCTCCATTGGCAAAATCGCGGGGGCAAGCGTCATCGTTACGGGGGCCGTTACCGGTTCGGGCAATCTACGCCGTCTGCGTCTGCGCGCCCTGGACACCCAAAGCGCCCAGGTTCTCAGCGCCGCTTCGGAACGCTACTAGTAGCTTGATTACACTAAGGGCTTGTCCGTAAATAATTATTCAAACTATAGAGATGATTATTTGTCATTGTGAGCCGCCTCAGCGGCGAAGCAATCCAGAAATTCGGGCGCCTCTTCCACACTGGATTGCTTGGCTCTGCTCGCAATGACGGGAAATAGGGAAATTAATACTATTTAGGAACAAGCCCTTATTCGCCTTCGCGCTTAGTTTTTTTTATCCGTCCTTTTAGCCGAATCAAGGGACTAGTATTCTTTTATGCCAGCCCCCGGGCCGCACAAGGGGCTGGTCGTATTTTTTGTATCCGCTACGCGGATACAAAAAATACTGCTCGCCCATGCAGCCGGGATTGCAGCGGAAATCCTTTTTTGCGCCATGCGCAAAAAAGATTGCAGCGGAAAGCCCGGTTTTTTTTCGGCCCTAGGGCCGAAAAAAAATGCGCCCAAATTCTTACTCTTCACACTTCACACTTTCCATTCCTCTTTACTCTTTCCCCCGCTTAATGCTACGCTAAGCCCATGTTCGCGGGTACGCTGCTGGAAATTCCTTACCTCAAGTTTAGGCGCAACAGGCTTGGCGTTGTAAGCCTCGCGGTTCTTGTGGTTCTTTACACGGGGCTTTTGTGTGAGGGTTTCATTGCGCCTTACAGTCCCAACCTCAAGTTCAAGACGAAGTCTTTTCAGCCGCCGCACAGGATTCACTTTTTCCACGAGGGTCAGTTCATCGGGCCTTTTGCGTATGAGTATGTGCAGACCAATCCGATTTTTAAGGAATACCGCACGGACGGCAGCGCCATACACCGCATCAGATTTTTTACGGAGGGTTCGGCCTACAGTCTTTTTTTTCTTATTCCCGCGCGGGTGCACCTTTTCGGTACGGATACGGGTTCGCCGGTTTTTCTTTTTGGTACCGACAGCCTGGGCCGGGATATTTTTTCGCGTATCGTGTACGGGGCAAAGATTTCCCTTACCATTGGTTTTGTCAGCATATTTCTTGCCCTCGCGGGCGGCATCCTCATCGGTGGGCTTGCGGGCTACGCGGGCGGCGTTTCGGACTGGATCGCCATGCGCGGGGTGGAAATTATTATCCTGCTTCCCACGTTTTATTTCTTTTTGTTTCTGCGTTCGGTCATGCCTACGGATATTTCCCCGGCGCGCAAGTTTTTCTACATCACCGCTATCCTTGCGGTTCCCAGTATGGCCGGCGGCGCGCGGAGTATACGCAACTGGGTGCTGTCGCTCAAGAACGCGGACTACGTAACCTCCGCGGTGTTAAGCGGCGTTCCTCGCCTCGTGATCCTTCTTACGCATATTATTCCGCAGATACGCAGCATCCTTATTTTGAATATTACTTTGAGCGTTCCCGGCGCGATCCTGGGCGAGGCGGGTCTTTCGTTTCTTAACCTGGGCATCACGGAACCTTCGGTAAGCTGGGGGATGCTGATGAGTTCGGCGATGGATATTAATGTCCTTATCAACTACCCGTGGATGCTTCTTCCGGCGGCGGTTATCATCCTTACGGTGTTTTCGTTTTTTGCCTTCGGCTACGCGCTGAAGGACGCTCTGGATCCAAAGGCGTAAGGTATGACGGCGGCTCTTGAGGTAAAAAATCTTTCCACACGCTTTCACATGGTCAGCCATACGGTGCGGGCTGTGGATGATGTTTCCTTTACGTTAGGCGAAAACGAGATTCTCGCCATCGCGGGGGAGTCCGGCTCGGGCAAGAGCGCGGCCATACTATCGCTGCTCAGGCTTATCCCGCCTCCGGGGGAAATCGATCCTGAAAGCCGCGTTTTTTTTGAGGGAAGGGACATCCTGGGGATAGGCGAAAAACAGATGAACGGCCTGCGCGGCAAGCGCATTTCCATGATTTTCCAGGAGCCTTCCGCGTCCTTTAATCCGCTTTTTACCGTGGGCAGCCAGATCGCCGAGGTTCTGCGCGTTCATTTGGGTCTTTCAAAAGCCGAAAGCGCGCGGCGCGCGGGGGAGGCTCTTGCCCAGGTGCGCATACCCAACGCGCAGAAGCGGGTGCGGGACTTTCCTTTTCAGCTTTCGGGGGGCATGCTCCAAAGGTCCATGATAGCCCTGGCGCTTGCCTGCGGGCCCAGAATCCTTCTGGCGGATGAACCCACAACGGCCCTTGATCCTACCACATCCCTGCGCATACTTGAGCTTCTAAAAGAAAAAACCCAAGGGGCCGGCATGTCCATGATTTTCGTGACTCACGACCTGGAACTGCTTTCCGGCTTTGCCGACCGCATTATGGTGATGTACGCAGGGCGTATTTTTGAGTCCGGTCCCGCGGGCCTTATGCTTGAGCGGCCCCTGCACCCTTACACGCAGGACCTCCTTGCCGCGATTCCCCGGCCCGGCGTCTTTAAGGATTCGGGCAGGCTCTACTCCATACAGGGCCGCGTTCCCGCGGCCGGGAGCCGCCCCTCAGGCTGCGCCTATCACCCAAGATGCCGCCTCGCTTCCCCGCGCTGCGCACAGGAGGAGCCGGACCTTGTCCAAAAGGAGAACTCTTTTGTGAGGTGCCGCCTTTATGTCTAGCGCGCCTTTTATCGTGGTCAAAGACCTGGTCAAGCATTTTCCCCTCAAGGCGGGGCTTTTTTCCCGTGCGGCGGAAAAAGTCCACGCCGTAAACGGCGTGTCGCTTGCCATCGAAAGAGGCCGGACTCACGGCCTTGTGGGCGAATCCGGCAGCGGAAAAACCACCACGGCGCGCCTTCTTCTGCGCGTGATTGAGCCGGACTCGGGCAGCTTCAGCTTTGGGGAGACTCCCGATGTGTTCGCCCTGGGCCCGCCCGAACTGAAAAAACTGCGCCGCGGCATGCAGTACATCTTTCAGGATCCCTATGCGTCGTTGAACCCGAAAATGCAGATACGCGGCATCGTAACCGAACCGCTGCGTTACGGCGAAGGCAGCTCCAGGCTGAGCTCCCGTGAGCTTGACGATACGGCCGCCGGCCTTCTTGAGCGCGTGGGCCTGTCCGGGTCGGACATACGCAAATACCCCCATGAGTTCTCCGGTGGCCAGCGGCAGAGGATCTGCATCGCCCGCGCCCTTTCGGCGAGGCCTTCGTTTATCGTCTGCGACGAGCCGGTGTCCTCTCTTGATGTGTCGATTCAATCGCAGATACTGAACCTGCTTCTGGACATTCAGGAGGAGACGGGAATCTCCTATCTTTTTATCGCGCACAATCTGGCGGTGGTTTTCTACTTAAGCGATTACGTGTCGGTCATGTACGCGGGGCGCATCGTGGAAGCGGGGCCGTCAAAGGTTTTGAGTTCCCGCGCACGGCATCCCTACACGAGGCTTCTTCTTGCGGCAATGCCGGGAAACCGCAGCGCGGAGGGCGGCGCTCCGCCTGATTCAGGCGAGCCGCCCAGCCTTATCCGGCTGCCCCCGGGCTGCGCCTTTTATTCGCGCTGCCCCCAAAGGAGCCAGGAGTGCGCGCGCGAAGTCCCGCCGCTTGAGGAAACCGAAAGCGGGCACCACAGCGCGTGTTTTCGGGAAAGATAGGCAGCTCATGGTGCGCATACTCATAAAGAATTTATTATGGACAGCGAGGGACGGACACGGACAGGAGATTTCGATGAAAAGCCCGTGTTTTTCCGTGTGGTCCCATGTTAATTTCTCCGGCTTTAATTTTGGCTATACACCTGCCAAAACAGGAGCCCAATTGATACGATTGTCATAATATACACCCAAATTCGGTAACGGTGTTCCGATATTTTTTTAACTATAACAATGCCTAGGGCCGCGCCCAAAACAATAAATGGAGAGAGCGTAAGATTAAGCAGCAAGCCTTCAAGTTTGATATTCCGCCAAATAAAATACTGAAGAGGTAATTTCAAAAAATTTATGATGAAAAAAAACCAGACAGCGGTACCTACAAAACTTATTTTGGGCAGCCGCATTGCTAAAAGATAAATGGACAGAATCGGACCCGCCGTGTTACCGATCATGGTAGTAAATCCCCCAAGTATCCCGAACAAAACTCCAAACCATCGGGAGGAAGGGACAAACGCATTTTTGGCATGATAATAATCGTTCCAAATCATTACGATAAGGCAGATGAGAATACATACTCCAAGCATGATCTGAAATATGGCGTCATACGAGCTGTTCGTGGAAATAAAATTATCAAAAATCAGGGCAATACAAAAACCACATAGCGCCCACGGGAGTAATACGCCAATATATTTCCAGGCAACATTCCGCCTGTACCAGATTATCGCAAGTATATCGGCAAAACATATCATCGGCAGCACAATGCCGGTAGACTCCCGCGCCTGAAACACGAGCGCAACGACAGAAATCACAATACTGCCGACGCCGGCAATTCCTGTTTTTGAGACACCAATACCGATTGCACAAAAAATGAGGAGCCCCCATTGCCAGGGCGTTAATTGGCTATTCGCAAAAAAATTCATGCCGATTCAAATCACGATACATTTTACGCATACAGGCGTAGGAATATCTACACCGCCAATTCGGGAAAGCTCTCCTGTTTCCATATCAATGTTGAAAACAACTACCGTATCGCTATCCTGATTCGCCGTCAAAAGGTACCTTCCGCTTGTATCGATAGCGAAATTTCTGGGAGTCCTGCCGCCCGAACCGCTATGCCCGATATATGACAAATGCCCATCCTCCTCGTCTATCTTGTAGATAACAAGACTATCTTCTCCCCTATTTGATCCATAGAGAAATTTCCCCGAGGGAGTAATATGAATATCGGCGCACGTATTATCCCCTTTGAACCCTTCTTGTATCGTTGGAACAGTTTGCAGTTCCATAAGCCCGCCCGTCTCCTGTGCGTACTGAAAAACCGATATTGCCGAAGCCAACTCATTGATTAAATATGCAAAACGCCCATTGGGATGGAACGTAAAATGCCGGGGGCCGGATCCCGGCGGCAGACTGTAATCCGCCGCGATTCCCCGCATCAAACGCCCCGTTGCCACATCGTGCCGGTAGACCACCAGTTTGTCAATGCCAAGATCCGGAACAAACGCAAACTGGTTCCTGTTGTCGAAAGTCAGCGAATGAGCATGAGGACCGGTTTGACGCACGGGATCTTTACTCGAACCGGCGTGCTGAATAAACTGTGAGGCTTCTCCCAGGCTTCCATCATCCCTAAGCGGAAAGACACACACGCTTCCGCTCATAAAATTAGACACAAAAACATGTGTTTCGGTATTATTAAGACAAATATGGCAAGGATCTGTCCCCTGTGTCGGCCGCGTATTGAGCGCGCGCAGGGACATGTCTTTCCGGTTCAATTCAAACGCGCTTACCGAGCCGGATGCTTTTCCTTCATATTGTTTAAGTTCATTGACCGCATACACAAACCGATTGTGTGTTCGCACACAAAAATACGACGGATTTACAATACCTTTCACAGTACGATAGTGTTCCAGTTTTCCGGTAGAAGAATCAAACCTAAGAATATAAATACCTTCACCCTTGCCGCTCAGGATATTCCCGGTTCCGAATTTGATACTTTCCGTATATGTCCCAACAAAAACAAATTCCTGCATTTTTATCTTACTCACTCACCTTATGCAGAAGAATAAGAGAAACCACCGGACCACACCGAAGGTACGGACTTTTGATCGAAATTTCGCATTTTTTTGTCCATTTTTTCCAATGTCAACAAGTTAAAAAAAAGATGTGCGCCTTTTTGGCGCTCCCGCGCCAAAAACCGGGCTTTCCGCTTCAATCTTTTTGCCGCAGGGCGGCAAAAAGGATTTCCGCTGCAATCCCGGCTGCATGGGCGAGCAACAATTTTGCGAAGCAAAATTGCGACCAGCCCCTGGCGCCCCACGGGCTGATTGCGGACCTTAACTCGTTGACAGTGGTTTCTAAACAACTCTATTATTTCAAAAGCTGCATTTCCATAAGCACGCGCTTCAATTGCTGCTTTTCCTCCTCCGTCATAGGCCCAGTCGGAGCCGCGCAAGGGCCAGCCTCAATACCCAAAAGCTCCAGCGCTTCCTTGATAACCGTTGGAAAAGACCCCAGCCCAAAAGCGATACGCAAAGGCACAAGCCGGTACTGGTCTTCCAGGGAACCGGCAATATCGCCCGCAACAAACTTGTCGTAAATATCCGACACCAGGCGCGGAGCGACATTCGCGGTAGCCGCCACCGCTCCGGTTGCGCCGTAACTGAGCGCCGCATGAATCAGGCTGTCGCGTCCCATCATAACAGAAAAATCCTTGCCGCGCGTGCGGTTTATAATGTCTGCGGTATTCGTCATGTCTCCCGTAGAATCTTTTATTCCCACAATGTTGGGAATGTCGGCCAGCTTTTCCGCCGTGGCGGGTTTTATCGTCAAATGGGTTTTCGGCGCGTTGTCGTACAGAATAATAGGGAGGCTGGTACTTGCGGCAATCGCCGCGAAATGATTGTAGAGTTCATTTTGCGTCAAACCGATAAAATATGGCGTCAATACGCTAAGTGCGCTGATACCGCCCACTTTTTGCGCGATGGAAGCGAGGACAACAGACTCACGGGTGCCGATTGCGTTGGCGCCGGCATAGACGGGAACGCGGCCCTTCACCTGCTCCACGGTTACTTCAAGGATTTCCTGATATTCAGTATTGGACAGCGCGTAGAATTCGCCCGTCGTGCCAATCGCAAAAATTCCATGGACGCCTCCATCGATGAGATACTCTATCAGCTTCCGCAATGCAGGAATATTGACTTTGCCTTCTTTGGTAAAAGGCGTAATCATGGCGGGCAGTATGCCCCTGGGAATGAAACTCATATCAGCTCCTTACAAATTTATTTTACCGTTCGTCTGGTCCGGATCTCTTTTGCGATTGTCAAACCAACAGACAACAGGGCCAGCAATAGAAATACGGCGGAAATGGGTTTTGTCAAAAACGGAAGAAAACTGCCGCTGCTTAACATAAGGCCGCGGCGCAGGTTTGTTTCCAGAATCGGCCCCAGGATAAAGCCAAGTATAATAGGCGGCAAAGGTATTTTGACTTTAGCCAAAACATAGCCGATTATTCCGAAAACAATCATGGATTGAACATCAAAAACACGATTATTCGTCGCAAAAGCGCCGACCACACAAAGGCACACTATTACCGACAATAAAATGTTTTTTGGTATTTGCAGTAACTTTACGAAAATACGTATTCCGCAAGACTCAACAATGATCATAATAATATTGGCAACCATCAAAGCGATAAAAACAGAGTACACAAGCTCGCCGTTTGTCTGAAACAGCATCGGTCCGGGTATAATACCATGAATCATTAACCCGCCCAACAGCATAGCCGTCACGCTGTCTCCGGGGATGCCAATGGTAAGCAGGGGAATAAGCGCCCCCCCGATAGTGGCGTTATTTGCCGTCTCAGAGGCTATTAGGCCGTCAATGATACCCGTGCCGAACTTCTCCGGATATTTGGACTGCTTTTTTGCAACGACATACGCGATGATATTTGAAGTGCCCCCGCCGATTCCCGGCAGGATGCCAATGCCTATACCAATAAGGGCGGAACGGAAAAAATTCCATACTTGGCCTATGAATTCCGCCAGGGAAATCCCAAAACCTTTCAGTTTAAATTCAATTGTCGTCTCTTTTGTGATTTTCAGCTTGTTTCCCGCTGTTTCAATTATTTCCGCAACTGCGTAAAATCCGATGAGTACCGACAAAAGCCCAAAACCCAAATCCAGTTCCCATAATCCAAAGGTAAACCGTTTATAGGAATCAATAGGCGCCGCGCCAATCAAGGCAATAGAAAGACCAATCGCCCCGCTGAGAAGCCCTTTTATGATGCTCCCCTCGGAAAGGCTGGCAATCATTGTTATCGAAAAAACTGTAATAGAACAATATTCGAAAGCGGAAAATTTCAGCGAAAACCTGGCAATTGGAGGAGCAAGGGTAATAAGCGCGATAAAACTTAAAAGCCCGCCTAAAAAGGAATACAGGATGCCGACACCAAGCGCCTTGCCCGCCTGGCCTTTTAACGCCATAGGGTGGCCATCAAAACAAGTGGCGATTGACGAAGGGGTTCCCGGTATCTTTAAAAGTATGGCGGAAATAAGGCCTCCGGAAATCCCGCCGATGTATAAACCCAAAAGCAAGGAAAGTCCCTGGACGGGACTCAGCCCAAAAGTGATGGGCAGGCACAGGGCAACCGCCATGGTGGCGCTCATTCCCGGGATGGCGCCAAAAATAATACCTAACACAACGCCGCCGGTAATCAGCAGCAGGGTAAGCGGCGTAAAAACAGCAGCAAAAGCCGACATCAACATAAGCTTCTCCTATCCCAACAGTCCATCGGGCAGCATCAACGCGAACATGGAATAAAAAAGATAATCGACAAGGTAGGGCAACACGAGGGAAATAATCGCGTAGGTGGCAATTTGCCTTTTCCCCGGTTTATTTGCCATGATAATCATTTGCAAAAACAGATACAGCGTACTTGAAATAATAAAGCCTATCGGTTTCATGGTAAACATATACAGCACAAGCAGCACAATGGTAAAAATGACGCTTCTGTAATCATATAAACCATTGTTTTGTGTTTTTTGCGTTGCCGCAGTTCTTTTATTATTCAAAAAAGCCGTATATACCAACACGACACTGAGAAAAACAATAGTCGCGCCAATCACCTTGGGCAGAAAGGCCGGACCAAAATCCCCTCCTTTTCCCTTTACAGTCATAGTCAGTCCCGCGTAAAGCCATGCTGCCCCGTAAAGAAGAAAACCTATACCGGTAAAGATTGTTGCTTTAGACTCTTTATTCACGGCTTCTCCTTCAGGAACGGAAGGGATCCTTCCGTTCCTGCTTATCCAGTTTATTTTAATGCGTCCGATAGAGCCATCATTTCGGATTCCTGTTTTGAAAGAAACTTGACCGCTTCGTCGCCCATCATGAAAAATGGGCTCTGCTGGAATGTTTCCTGAATGCTCGCCCGGTAATCCGGCTTTTCATAAACTTTGCGGCAAGCCTCGGCAAATTTTGAAACAATAGCCTGTGGCGTCCCTTTGGGGAAAGCAAAAAAGTAATAAACCGTAAACGACACGCCTTTATAGCCGGATTCGATAGCAGTTGGAACATCCTTATACACCGCGTTGCGTTCTTCCCCAACAACAGCAAGAATCCGGTAGTCATTGGATTTGGCATACGGAACGGCGGCCCCCAAAGGCGTAGGAATGGCATCCACATGGGCGCCAAGAAGCGCTTTGGTCCTATCCGCCGCGCCGCCAACATCTACCAGTTTGAATTTGCCGCCCGCTTTGTTCAGCAGGATGGCCATAACATGCGTGGTTCCATACGAACCAATTCCCATCGTAAGTTTATCAGGCGCCGCTCTTGAAGCGTCCATAAGGGATTTCAAGTCGGTGTAGGGCGATTTGCCATTAACGCATATCGCATAACCCCCGTCTTTGCCGGCCACAATCGGGATTTCAAAGCTGTCAAGGGTCAAGTCTGTCGCGCCGGCAGCCTTGCTGACGAACATCCCTGAATGCCACAAAAGAATGGTATAGCCGTCGGGGGCGCTGTTTTTTACCTGCATAGCGCCGACTTGGCCATTGTTTCCATTGATATTTGTGACAACAACCGGCTGGCCAAGGAATTCTTCCAGACGCGCCTGATATGCCCGTCCATTAAAATCGGAATCCCCGCCCGGACTGAAAGGCACAATAATTTGCACTGCTTTTTTGGGCCAATCGCTTACCGCGGCTTCACCCTTGCCTGTTGCCCAAACAGTGTTTGCCAAAAGCAAAAACATGGCAGCAATAATAAAAATCCTCTTCATGTTCTATCCTCCTCAATCAATTTAGTTTGTTAAGTATTGGACCACTTGTCATTTTAGTCAATTTAAATAAAATAAAAGCATCATTAAGTTTTACTAAATGACGGGAGAAAGCCATGGACATACGGCAGCTTGAATACATAGTCCGTCTCGCGGACAGGCAGGTTCTGGCGAGGACGGCGGAAGAGATGTATGTGTCCCCCAGCGCGTTAAGCCAGTATGTCGCCAAACTGGAAAGCGAGCTGGGGACGCCGCTGTTCAAGCGGGCAAAGGGCGCGTGGCCGCTGACCGGCGCGGGCATGGCCTATGTGGAAGCCGCCAGGGATATTCTGAAACGCTACCGCCGGATGCGCAAGGATATCAATGATATTATAGACTCCACGAGCGGCGAAATCACCGCGGGGATTTCTTCCAACAAGGCAAGCAGGATGTTTGCGACTATATTCCCGCGGTTCAAGGCAAAGTATCCCAACATCAACATCAGGCTTACCGACGGGCATACGAAGGAGATAATCGAACAGACGGAAAAGGGGCTGCTGGATTTCGCCTTCTGCACCTCGGGAATAGAAAACCCCGCGCTGGTGTACTGCCCCCTTCTGCACGAGCGCTTTGTGTTGGCCGTGCCCAAAACCCACCGTCTTGCCGACCTTGCCAGCCCGCCCGGAGGCAGGCTGGCGACAATAGACCTTGCGCTGTTCCGCGACGACTGTTTCATGCTGGCAAACCCCAGCCTGACCATCCGCATAATTACGGACAAAATGTTCGCAGAGGCGGGCTTTGCGCCCAAAATTCTTTTTGAAAGCACCAGCGCGCAGGTCCTCTACACTTTGGCGGAAAGCGGGTATGGCATGGCGCTTATCCCCATGGCAAACATCAATTTTGACAGCGCCGCGGTTTATTTTTTTACCAACCCCACCGGCGAATGGGACAACATCGTCGCCTACGCCCAGGGGACGCGCCTCTCGCGCGCGGGGGAATACTTTATCGCGCTGGCAAAGGAGTATTACGCGGCGCATTTTGATTACCTCAACATTTAGGGGTTTTTCGGCCGCCGGCCGAAAAGCCCCGGCTGAAATGCCGCGGCAAAATCGCGCGGATTAGCCTTATAGTAATTCCAGCAGGTTCGCCGGTTCAACGGCGGGGTACAGGGGAATTCGCAAAATCGCGCGCATTGCAAGGCTCTAAATATACACGGAGCAATCCAGAGGGGGAATAGGCACCTGCCGGGAAGCCGCTTTCAGCAGTTTCCCGACCAGCCGCGCCAGGGATTGGAAGGGGCGCGAAGCGCGCCCGCAGGGCCGGAGCGACAGCGCAGCCCTGGAAAGCCCGGCCCGGCGTCTTCGCCGGGAGGCGCCCAAATTTTTCTCGCTTCACTTCCCATGCCCCGCACTTTTTGCCTGCCAGGCAGAGATGTTTCTTGACAAGATACTCCCATAGTGCATAATGAAGATATTCCGCGTTAGCGGCAAATTCCAGTATTTTCAGGGGGAAGTTGTTTAAAAACCGGGGTTTCTAAACAACTCTATTATGAAACCCCGATTGCCTGATGAATGGAAAAACCTTCAAGCGACTCTGAATTACATTGAAACGGCAGATGCCCCGCCGACGCGGGCGAATATTGCCGAGCGCCTTTCCCTGAGCCGCACGACTGTTTCCTCGCTGGCATCCCAGCTTATCGGCGCGGGACTTGTCGAAGAGCTTAAAACCGAGATAAACGGGCGGGGGCGTCCCGGAATCCCCCTGCGTATCTGCCCGGAGCGCTGGTACGCGCTTGGCGCCGCCTTTACGGGAAACGAGTGGCGGCTGCTTTTCGTGGATCTTTACGGGAAGACCGTTGCCGAGCATGCCATACAGGTAAAATCCTTCTCCAAGGAGGAATTCGTAAAGGTGCTCCTTTCGGGGCTTTCCTTTATGCTGGAAAACAAACCCGGGTCCCTTTTGCCTCTCATCGGCATCGGCGCGCCCGGGCTTGTGGACAGTAACAGCGGCGCGATCATCAGGGCCGACGATATGCGCTGGCGCCGGATAGCTTTGGGGGAGATCGTCCTGCGCGGAACCGGCATCCCGGCCCTCGTGATGAACCGGCACCGCGCCAGCGGGCTTGCCGAAGCGCGTTTCGGCGCGGGCAGGAATGTGCGCAATCTCATCTATATCGGGATCGGGACGGGCATCAGCGCGGCCTTTATCAATGACGGGGTGCTTATGGAAGGAACCAGCTTCAGCGCCGGAGAGATAGGCCACACCATCGTTGACCCCTCTGGCCCACTGTGCAGGTGCGGCAAGTACGGCTGCCTTCAGGCAATGGCTTCTTCCCAGGCCCTGGTCAGAATCGTGCGGGAACTCCACGAATCCATGAGCGCGCAGGACAAGCCGATTCCCCAAAACCCGCTTTGGAACATCGTCCACGATAATTCCCTTCTTTCCGGGGAGCTTATCGGCTTGGAGGCAAATAAGGGAAATTCCGTGGCAGTTGCCTGCATGCAAAAAATCGCGAAAATCCTTGGAATGGCGGCGGCCAACCTTATCAACACGCTGAATCCCCAAAAGATCATTATCGGCGGCAGCCTGGGAAACACCGGCCCCCTCCTGACGCAGATGATAGCCCGCGAGGCGGAAACCCAGGCCATGCAGGCGCCCCTTTCGGTGGTCACTATCGCGCAAAGCCTGCTGGGAAACAGGGCCGCCGCCCTGGGCGCCACATGCCTGCCCCTGCAGTACAAACTGGAACTGCTGTCCGGCAAAAAAACCGCGCGGCAAGGCCCTGGCCCGCCTTACCCGGAAGAATCAGGAAAAACCACTGGCCCCGCGGACCGCTGAGGGACACCGGCCACCCGGACGGGAACACTGAAATCCCCCTCCGCGCTATTTCTTTGCCGCCAGCGAGGTGCGCGGTTTTCTTCTGCGAAGGCCCTACACTTCCCGCAGCTCGCCGACTTCCCCGTCGGGCCCCTTAAAGTACACGACCCACACGGTCGGGCGAAACTCCACAGGCTCGCCCAGGAACTCAACGCCCTTTTCCTTCAGGCGGCGGTAATCTTCCCTTACGTCGGAGGAAGCGAAACCCGCGTGGATAAAACCGATATCCGCCTGTTTGTGGTCCTTGGGAAGGCCCCTGCCGCAGGGCTGGAGGTACTCGAAAAGCTCCAGCATCGCCTCGCCCTTGCGCAGGTGGGCAATCCTGGCCCTGCTGCCGGGCATTCCGTTTATCCTTCCCAGATCGCGCTCCGGCGCGGGCTCAAGGACGCGCTCCACCTCAAGGCCCAGAAGATCGCGGTAGAATTCAATAGACCTTTCCAGGTTTGAAACGCTTAAACCAACATGATCCACTTTTTTTACCATAACAGTCACACCGCCTTTACCATGACCCTGTTCAGCCGCTTCACAAAAGCCGCCGGGTCTTTCAGCTCCACGCCCTCAACCAGAAGGGCCTGCTCCAGAAGAAGGAAACTTACATCCTCGATAAAAGCCTCGTCGTCCATGTTTTTGAGCTTGTCCGTGATCTGGTGATCGGGATTGATTTCCAGAATGGGTTTTATTTCCGGCATCTCCTTCTGGCCCATGGCTTTCATCATTGCCGCCATCTTGAAGGTGGGGTCGGCCTCGTCGGTGACAATGCAGGAAGGCGATTCGGCAAGCCGCAGCGAAACCTTCACGTCCTTCACCCTGTCCCCCAGGGCCTTTTTGATTTTTTTGATGACGCCGCCGATGTCCTTGTCTTTTTCCTTTTCTTTCCCGTCCTTCCCCAGGTCCTCCCCGGCATCGCTGCGGTTCACCCCTTTCAGCTCCACGTCCTTGTATTTATCCACCGAGGGGATGACTATCTCGTCGATCTCGTCGTCCATGATAAGGACCTCGATGTCCTTTTTCGCATAGGCCTCCAGAAGCGGGGAAGCGCGCAGCTTCGCCTCGTTGTCCCCGGTAATAAAATAAATCGCCTTCTGGCCCGCGAGCATCCTCTGTTTGTACTCTTCCAGGCTGGTAAACCCCTCCACCCGCGTGGATTTGAAGCGGACCAGTTCCAGAAGGGTTTCCCTGTTGGCGTAGTCGGAGTACAGGCCCTCCTTGAGGGGGCGGTTAAACTCGCTTACCAGCGCCGTGTATTTTTCCTTGTCCTCAAGGGCGATCCGCTGGAACTCACCCAGGACTTTTTTCACCGAAGCGCCGCGGATGCTGGACAGGATCTGGTTCTGCTGGAGAATCTCGCGGCTGACGTTGAGGGGAAGGTCCTCCGAATCGATGACGCCCCGCAGGAAACGCAGGTATGTGGGCATAAGCTCCTTGTCGTCGTCGGTGATGAAAACCCGCTTCACATACAGCTTCACCCCCGGTTTGTAGTCCACGTTGTAAAGGTCAAAGGGCGCGTGCCTGGGGACAAAAAAAAGCGTCGTGTATTCCATCGCCCCTTCGGCCCGCGTGTGGATGTGGAAAAGCGGGTCCTCCGAATCGTGGGAAATCGTTTTGTAGAACCCGGCGTAGTCCTCGTCCTTGAGCTCGCTCTTGGGCCGCTTCCACAGGGCGGAAGCCGTGTTGATCTGCTCCGTCACGGGCGTCGATTTTTTCTCCTTGCCCTTGTCGTCGTATTCTTTTTTCTCGTAACTCAGGAATATGGGAAAGGCGATATGGTTTGAATACTTTTTGATAAGGCTTTCGATGCGCCACTGCGAGGCAAACTCCTTCCCCTCGTCGTTCAAAAAAAGCGTCACCTTTGTCCCGTGTTCCGCCTTTTCGGCCTTCGTAATCTCGAAGTCCCCCTTGCCGTCGCTGGCCCACAGCCAGGCGGCCTCTTCCCCTGCCTTGCGGGTCAGAACCTCCACCCTGTCGGCAACCATGAACGAGCTGTAAAACCCCACGCCGAACTGGCCGATAAGGTTGGAGTCCTTCTTCGCGTCGCCCGAGAGCCTGTCCAGAAAGGACCGCGTCCCCGAGCGGGCAATGGTCCCCAGGTGTTCCACCAGGTCTTCCTCGCCCATGCCGATACCCGTGTCGGAAACCGAAAGGGTTTTCGAGTCCTTCCCGTCAAAGGCGATGTCGATGCGCGGGTCGAATTTCAGGCCCTTCATCGCATCCCCGGCCAGCGTCAGGTACTTCAGTTTGTCCAAGGCGTCGGAAGCGTTGGACACGATTTCCCGCAGGAAAATCTCCTTGTGGGAATACAGAGAATGGATGATGAGGTGCAGAAGCTGGGCAACCTCGGTTTGGAACTGGTGCTTTGCCATGTCAAAACTCCCTTGTTTTGTATTTATTTTTTGATATATCCCGTGGCCAGCATTTTGGCCGCAAGAGCGCCGTCCTGGTCATACACGGCGACCTCGTAGGTGCAAAGCCTGTTCGTCGCGGATGCCTTCCTTGCCTCCGCGGTGATGACCCTGCCCTTTGGCCCCCTGACATACGATATCGAGGCGTTTATGCCGAGCGTGGGGTTTTCCCCTTCGTTGGAGGCGGCGGCGAAGGCGAAGTCCGCCAGCGTAAAAATGGCGCCGCCCTGGACAAAACCCGCGCCGTTTAAGTGTTTCTCCTCCACCTCAAGACTGGCCTTGGCGTATCCGGGCCGCGCCTCCACCAGCCTGATCCCCGTGTACCTGGCGAACCTGTCGTCCTCCACAATACGCTTTGAACTTTCCGCGCCATACATAGCCTTTTATTGCATACCCCCTATTCAAACAATATCCGCGCTGTTTTGCCAAACAGCCGGGCCGCCCCCATCAAATCCGACAAACGCATATCCCCCGCCCGGTTCTCCATGCGCGACACGGCGCCCGGCCCCACATTCAGCCTCCCCGCATCCTCCTCCACATCGCGGAAATCCGAACACAAGCCCCCCGCAAGGACGACCATCTCCTCCCTGTGGAAAAAACCGAAAACACGGAAATCAGCCCCCTCGCATGTGACCAGGCACTCCTGCATGCCATGAAGGCCGGCCCCCTTGAAATACAATTCCGCGGCGTTTTCAAGTTCCTCGCACGCCCTCAGTATCCAAATAATTTTTTTGCCAATTTTACCCGGAAGCGAATCCAGGAAATTCTCAAACGGACACCCGGCAGCAGTCCGATAAAAAACAACTGTCCGTTTCACGCTTTTAATTTACCACAGGAGGGACGCATCGGCAAGTAGCCGCGCCCAGAATCAGGCGCAGTGAAGCGCGGGGAGTGGAGACAGGATTTTGGGCGCCTCCCCCGCGCCCGCCTCCGGCGGGCGCGGGGGCCGGGCTTTCCGCTCCAATTCCTCGACCCCTGCGGGGTCTGCGGGATTTCCGCTGCAATCCCTGGCGCGTGGGCGAGCAACGATTTTGCTTTGCAAAATCGTGACCAGCCGGGATGCATGGGCGAGCAACGATTTTGCCTTGCAAAATCGTGACCAGCCCCCTGGCGCAGGGCGGGCGGCAACCAGCCCCTTGCGGGCTGTTCCCTATAGGCATGGATTGCGGCGGGCGCTGCCGGGGCCACAACGGTTACAACTGGCAGCCTCAAGCAGGTTTCTTGCGGCGGATAGGAACCGTCCGGTCCAATCCCGCCTGAAAGTGGCCAAGAGATTCAGAGCCTATCCCCAAATAATTCCCCGCCTTGCACAACAGAATAAGAGAAACCGAAAGACCCCACTGACCACACGGACAGATTTTTTTTCAATAGAGTTGTTTAGAACCTCCGGTTTTTTGTCGGCCCTTCGGCTTTTATACGCAAAAAATTTTTCGGACCTCTCGCCCTGTTGCCGGGTGGGCAAAGACACGCCCTGATGGGCGTGCGTTTATTTCGGCGTGCGCAGTCCGTGTTGTCCGTGGTGAATTTTTGCCTTTGTGTGCTATGCGTTATTTAAAGATAAGCGCCCATGCGCCAGGGGCTGGGCGCAATTTGCTTTAAGGCCGTACAAGCAGGCCGTGGGCGAAGCCCCGCGTTGGTAGCGCAAAACGGTCTGCCGCCCATGCATCCTGGATTGGAGGGGGCGCTGAAAGCGTGCCCGCAGGGCCGGAGCGATAGAGGCTGTTCCAAAACCCCAGGGGATTTCCTTCTTGCGGTGATCCGGGGGCGTTACGGGGGTGGCAAACCCCCGTAGAGGGGGCTGGTCGCGCGCTCCGCGCGCTGCTCGCCCATGCATCCAGGGTAGCGGAAGACCGCAGGGCTGGAGCGTGGGGG
>JAISXE010000390.1 GCA_031270615.1 Spirochaetia bacterium | reverse complement strand
GGAACGCCGGATTCGTCAAGAGAGGCAATTTTTGCCCTGCAAAAATTGCCCCGGAAATTGCGGGGGAAATCGCGTGATAGCCCACAGCGTTCTCCCGCTAAACAACACCAGGCCTTAATGCAGCGCGATTGCCCGCAATCGCAGACGCGGTTTACCGGCCTCCCGCGATTTCCCTGCTCGCCACAAAAGGCGAAGCCTCCGCAAAACCACGCAATTTCCGTGAGTGCAGGCAAAAATCGCAGAGGCTGGTCGCGATTTTGCAAAGCCAAATCGCGTGATAGCCCCCAGCGTTCTCCCGCCAGACAACACATAGCCTTAATGCAGCGCGATTGCCCGCAATCGCAGTCGCGGTTTATCGGCCTTCCGCGATTCCCCTGGTTGCAGCCCACTGGGCGAAGCCCTGGAACCACGCAATTTCCGTGACTACCTGGCACAAATTGCCCACAAACACGGTTTCCGGCAGTTCCAGGCCTATATGAAGCAGCCGGTTTTCCGTCAGGGGCGGCCGCGCCGGAAGGCCGCAACCCTGGCCGAGGCGGTTTCCGTTAATGGGGAGAGGCGGCCGCGTTTGATAAGCTCGTAGCCCAGGGCGGCAATCATGGCGCCGTTGTCGGTGCATAGGACGGGGGACGGGAAGACAACCTGGAGGTCCTTTCTTCCGGCAAGGGCGGCCCGGAGGCAGGAGTTCGCGGCGACTCCGCCTCCGACAACGACGCGGCTGAGGCCGCTGTCCTTGCAGGCGAGGAAAAGGCGGCGCAGCAGGATGCCGATTGCCGCTTTCTGGAAGGACGCGGCGATGTTGGCGGGGGTTTTTTCGTGGCCGGGGTTGAGGAACAGCTCGAGCTGGCTGGCTGCCGCGGTTTTGAGGCCCGAATACGAGAGGTCGTAGCGGTGCCGGCTTTTGTGGAGGGAGGGGTTGGGGAAGGAAAAGGCGGCGGGGTCGCCTTCTTGCGCGAGTCTGTCAACGGCTGCCCCTCCGGGGAAGCCGAAGCCGTGGAATTTCGCCACTTTGTCGAAGGCCTCGCCGCAGGCGTCGTCGATGGTTGTTCCCAGCACTTCAATGTCGTCGAAGCCGGTGACGCGGGCAATCAGGGTGTGGCCGCCCGATACGAGCAGCCCTATGTAGGGATAGGGTATGTCGTTTTCGATGTGGGGCGCGTGCAGGTGGGCGCGCACATGGTCCACGGCGGCAAAGGGGAGGCCCCTGGCCCAGGCGAGGGCTTTTCCGAAAGAAAACCCCACAAGGAGGGCGCCCAGGAGTCCGGGCCGGGAGGCCACGGCGATGCCGTCAATGCCGTCCAGGCCAAGGCCTGAGTCCTTCAGTGCCTGGTCGCACACGGGGCCGATAAGCTCGATGTGGGCGCGGGAGGCCAGCTCCGGCACGACGCCTTTATAGGGTTCGTGGATCCGCGTCTGCGAGGCAATGACGTTTGAAAGGATTTTCCGCCCGTCCTCCACGACGGCGCAGGCGCACTCGTCGCAGGAGCTTTCAATGCCGAGGATCCTCATGGGCCTGGCCCGGCGAGAAGCTCCGAGGCAAACAAGAACTCATAGCCTTCGGCCAGCGCCTTCTCATACAGGAGGGGAAGAAGCCCCGCAAGCTCGGCGCACCACACATGGCCTATCATGACGGCCCAGCCCTGCTTCGCGGCGATTTGCTTTCCTGTTTCAAAATATCCCTGGATGGCCAGCGCGTCCTGTTCGTTGTCGAGGAACACGGACCGCTCCCGGAAGGGCAGGCCCAGCCGCGAGGCGATGCGCGGCCCGGCCGAGTCCGTGGTGGTGCGCGAGTCGATGAAAAAAAGCCCCCGTTCCTTGAGGACGCCCAGTACCAGGCCCATGACCCGGGGGTCTTCGGTCGCGAGCGATCCCATGTGGTTGTTGACGCCTTTGAGGCCCGGCAGGGAATCAATATGTTTTTTCGTGAGTCTGAGGATCGTTTGGTCGTCCATTGAGCTAAGGATGGCCTGCGGCCCGGGGTCTTCCCCCCGCCGGGGCTGCATGGGAAGGTGGAGCATCGTTTCCTTTCCTGCCGCTCTTATGATGCGGGCGGCTTCGGCGCTGCCGGGCAGGCCGGGCAGAACGGCTACGGTGAGCCTGCCGCCGAAACCCACGAAGGTTTTCAGCAGGGCGTTCTGGTAGCCCGCGTCGTCAAGGATGATGGCGATTCTCCCTTTTGCGGCGGGCTGCCAGGTTCCCCCCCGTGGGGGCGGGGACCCGCCCGGCGCGGGCGGCTGGGCAGCGGCGGGTTTTTCCGCCTGCGGCCGGCCCTGTCCGGCTGTTTCCCGGCCCGGCGGCGCTGGCCCGGAGTCCGAGGGGCGGTCTGCGGCGGGGTCTTCCTGAGGTGCTTGCAGCGCTTCTTCCCGCCGGGCGAAGTCCTCCATCGCGAAGTTGTCGCCCCCCGCGCCCTGCGGGCTGAAATAAAACGCGTGGGCGGCAAGCCACACCAGGCAGGAAACGCCCAAAAGCAGGTACAAAACAAGTATCAGGTTTTTGCTGTTTTTTCGCGGACCAGGCACGGATTCAAGGTAGCCGAAAGGGGAAAGACGGTCAAGGAGGAGGGAGAGTGGAGTGGAATAAAGTTGAAAAGAAGATGTTGGGCGCATTTTTTTCGGCCGCAGCCGAAAAAAAACCGGGCTTTCCGCTCCAATCTTTTTTGCGGCGTTGCCGCAAAAAAGGATTTCCGCTTCTATCCCTCGCGCAACCAGAGGGATTTCCCCTCCAATCGCCCTGTTGCCGGGTGGGCAAAGACACGCCCTGATGGGCGTGCGTTTATTTCGGCGTGCGCAGTCCGTGTTGTCCGTGGTAAATTTTTGCCTTTGTGTACTATGCGTTATTTAAGGA
>JAISXE010000291.1 GCA_031270615.1 Spirochaetia bacterium | reverse complement strand
CGGACGGGGTGTGACTGGACCACTGACCGCGCGGACAGATGCGGACAGAAGAGAGTGGGGGGGTGACAGATAAGAGGGGGGGCGCCTTTTTTTCGGCTGCGCCGAAAAAAACCGGGCTTTGCGGGGCTGCGCTGCCGCTCCGGCCCTGCGGGCGCGCTTCGCGCCCCCTCCAATCCCTGGCGCGTGGGCGGCAGGCCGTTTTGCCTTGCCAACACGGGGCTTTCAGCCCTCTTCGTCGGCCTTCCATCTGTGTGGTCAGTGGTAAAAAACCGCTGTCAACAGGTTAAGGCATAGGTCAGCCCGTGGGGCACAAGGGATAGAAGCGGAAATCCTTTTGGCGCAGCCAAATGATTGGAGCGGATAGCCCGGTTTTTTGCGCCTGGGGGCGCAAAAAATGTGCCAAAAAGGCGCACATCTTTTTCTTAACTTGTTGACAGTGGTAAAAAACCTAAAATAACCGCCGACGCGCGTAGCTTTTTTCTGCGGGAAGTGGTATATTTGCCGCGCCTATGACAAACTGGAACAAAGACGAGGTGGCGCGGCTTCTGCGCCTGGGCGCGGACATCGCGCTGAAATATTTTGAGGCCCCCCGCCTGGATTACAAGAAGGACGCGAGCGTCGTGACCCAGGCCGACAGGGAGATCGAAAACGCCTTCGCGGAATGCTTTGACGCGCCGGAGGAGGGTTCCTGGCTTTTTGGGGAGGAAACCCTTGCGGGCCGCAGCGAGGGCTACATACAGGATGCCCTGGATGGCACGGCGTGGATCGTCGACCCGATTGATGGCACGGCGTCCTATGCCCACCACTTCCCCATGTGGGCAATCTCGATAGGGTATGCGCGGGGCGGGAATATCACGGAAGGGGCCGTGTACCTGCCGATGGAGGGGGAAATGCTTGTCAGCGAGGGCGATGCGGTGTACCACGCGAAAGGGCTGCCCGCTTCCAACGGGCCGGCGGACTTTCGGATTTTCTCCCTGCCGGCTGCCGCGGTGGATGACAAGCTGCCCATCGCCCTGGCCCAAAGGTGCGTGCGCGCGGGCGGCTATACGGGCCGGAACGTCCTTCACTCGACGGCCTCCGCTGTTTTTTGCCTGGCCCACCTTATGCTGGGCCACTATCTGGCCTATGTGGCTGACCTGAAACTGTGGGACCTCGCGGGCGCCCTTGCCCTTTTGGACAAGCTTGGCTGCGCCTCCCTGCGGGAGGACGGCCAGCCGCTGGATACCCGCATAACGGAGGAAAACTACGCCCTGGACCCTGCGGCCGGGCTGGGAAGGTGGAGGGCCAAAGGGCGGCCCGTTTTCGCGGCCAGCGGCGAGGCGGTGCGCTACGTCCGATCCTGTTTCCAGAAACCGTGATGCGGAACCACGGGATACATGCCCCTAAAATAATTCCCCGCCTTGCACAACAGAACAAGAGAAACCACAGACTTCACTGATCACAGGGCACGGACCACCCGGACAGATTTTTTTTCAATAGAGTTGTTTAGAAACCCCGGGTTTTTGTCCTCTTTGTCGGCCTGTCGCCTTTATATACGACAGAACCGTTTTTGGGCCTCTCGCCCTGTTGCCGCGCGGGCAAAGACACGCCCTGATGGGCGTGCGTTTATTTCGGCGTGCGCAGTCCGTGGTAAATTTTTGCCTTTGTGTACCATGCGTTATTTAAGGAATGGTGCTGCAAGCCGCGTCAGCTCGCGGTCAAAGGCGTCGGCAAAAAGTTTCGCCTCCCTGGGGCCGAAGCCCCCTTCGGGGTTTTCGTAGAGTCCCTGGTCCCGGAGGTCTTTCATAAAGTCCCTCAGGGACAGCCTTTCGGCTACCGTGTCCGCGCTGAAGGCGTTTCCCCTGTCGTTGATGACGCAGAGGCCCTGCCTGACCAGCTCCGCCGCGAGGGGGATGTCGCGGGTGATGACCAGGTCCCCGGCCTTCGCGCAGCGCAGGATGCTGGCGTCCGCGCTGCCTTCGGTTTTCCCCACGACAAGCGCGGACACATAGGCGTTTTTTTTCAGGGGAATCCTGCGGTTGGCCGTGAAGACGGCGGGGATTTTCCGCGCGAGGGCGGCCTTGGCCACAATCTCCCGCACGCGCACGGGACAGGAGTCGGCATCGACCCAAATCGTCATTGCGGCGGCCCCTCCTGCGGGGAGGGCACGCGCGCCCTGTAGATGGCGCAGCTTCCTTTCAGCCGGTAGGCTTTCTGCGAGGCGGGTATGAAGACCGACTCGCCTTTGGCAAGCGCGCAGGGGCCTTCGGCTGTTTCCAGCACGGCGTTCCCGCCGCCGCAGAAAAGGATTTCCGGGCCCCCGGTTTGGATGTCGGCTTCCCCCTCCGCCGTGATAAGCGACAGCGCGAACTCCCGCGCGCGGCAGGGGTATTCGCTTTCGGTAAAGCCGCCGTGCCTTACGGCGCGGGGACGGAGGATTTCCGCCTTCGCCGCCTTGCAGCTTACCAGGGCAAGAAGCTCCCGCACATCGATGTGTTTCGGCGTAAGCCCCGCGCGCAGCACGTTGTCGGAGTTCGCCATAAGCTCCACGCCCAGGCCCCCAAGGTAGGCGTGAAGCTCCCCCGGCCCCAGAAAGAGGGCTTCCCCAGGCGCGAGATCCACCAGGTTCAGGTAAAAAGGGGCAAGGCAGCCGGAGTCTTCGGGATAGGAACCGGCCAGACGGAGAAAGGCCCGAAACCCAGGTGCCTGCCGGACCCCCGCGCCCCCCTGCGGGCTTTGCAGCGCCTGTATCCAGGCGCGGGCCGTATCGCGGGAGGCGGAAAGAAGGGTGCCAAGAAAAGCCTTGATCCCCTCCCCGCTTTGGTTTTTTTCCAATGCGGCCGCGGCAGCGCGCAAATCGGGCGCGGGAAAGGCGGAAAAAAACCGGATGGTTTCATCCAGGGGCCGCAGGCCGCGCAGCGCGGAAAAAGGCGTCAGCGCGAGAATGATTTCCGGTTTGTGGTTCGCGTCTTTGTAGTTGCGCTCCCGCGCATCCAGAGGAATCCCCCCGATGTTTTCGCGGGCAAAGCCTTCGCGGGCCTGCTCCAGGGAGGGGTGGCACTGTATCGACAGGGGCGAGGCCGCCGCGAGAAGTTTGAGCAAAAAAGGAAGCTGCCCGCCAAAGCTTCCCGCGGCATCCTCCCCAAGGAAGGCGGCGGGGTTGGATGCGATAAGCCCGTCCAGGGTCCCGCCGCCCCCGGCAGCGCCTGAGAGGACCCGGGACGGGGCGCTGGGGTGCGCGCCCATCCAAAGCTCCGCCCAGGGTTTGCCCTGGGGATTTTCCCTGCCCAGGAATTCCGGTATCAAAACCGGGGAACCCCAGGCGTAGTGCTGGACCGTGTTTTCGAGTTTGTATATCATCTTGCTTGCCGGTTGGCAATATCCGCGCGGCTGGACACGAATTCGGTGCCACCTGCGGGGGGTGGGAACCGGGGAGACGGAACCGCAGGGTTTTTGCATTTTGATTTCATACGCATTAAAGAGACTAATCCTGATGCGGGTGAATTACAAGCCCCCGGGGATTTTGTTTTTCCCGTAAACCGCCGCGGGTCAGTCCTCGTCAAACCCAAACGGATCCAGCGAATCAAGAGAGGTTTTGCCGAAGCGCTCGCGTATCAGGTTTCGCGTTTTTTTGAGCAGGCTGTCGCACTCGCAGAAGACGTTTTCCCCAATGTGTTGTAAGCCCGGAGGCAGATTAAGGGTTTTGAGTTTGGCGCAGTGGTCAAAGGCGCTGTCCCCTATCGATACCAGGCTCTGCGGGAATTGAATTGCGACCAGGCCCGCACAGCCGACAAAAGCCTCGCTTCGTATTTCCCGCACGCCTTCGGGAATTATAATCGAAGTAAGCCTCATACAGCCGCCAAAAGCCGTGCTGTCTATAACCGTAACGCCTTGGGGGATTTGATATTCGCCTTTCCTTCCCGCAGGAAAGGCAACAAGAACCGCGCCGTCTTTCCTGAACAGCACGCCATCCATGCTTTTGAAATCAGGATTTTCCGGCGAAACAATGATATTCTTTAATTTAGGATTCACGGCGATAGTCCCTCCGGGAATTTCCCTGAGATTTTCCTGAATAGTAATCGAAGCCAGGTTGTCGCAGCACAGGAAAACGCCGGTTTCCAGTTTTTTGACGCTTTCGGGAATCACATAATCGCCGCCTTTCCCACCGGGAAAACACACAAGGGTGTCGCCCGCCTTATTCAGAACCACGCCGTCAATGCAGGAATACGCGGGATTATCCGGGTGGACATGAATGGCGCGGAGCTTTTCGGCGCAGTGGCGGTGTTCGCGGGTAAATGAATCGGGCCTTATCAGCCGCACGCTGGCGGGAATTTCTATTTCGTCGGGAATAAAGCGGGATTTCGCGAACACGCTTTCGCCTATCTCCGTTACCTGTAATTCGCCCGCGCCTTCCCCAATAACGGAAGGGATAATCCATTTTCCCCCTGTTTGCAGGTAATAAGTGACTTTCGCGTTCCTGTCGCCGGTTTTTTTGCAGCCCGAATACAATTTGGAAATGACCTCGTTTATCTGCTTTCGTTCGCCGCTTTTTAATTTCATTTTTGTGCTGAAGGCCGCAAGGGACATACCCTTAAGCGTGGGCGGGGGAGTGAATTCCTTTGTCCTGCCCGGCGGGTAGCATATTAATTGGGCCAATTCTTTATCGTATACTACGCCGTCAAGGTCGGCAAACCATCTGTTGTCCGGATCAACGCGAATGGCTTCAAGATTCACGCAGCCTTCAAAAACATTATCATGAATGCTCTGGACCGAGGCGGGAATGCTTATCTCTTTCAGGCCGGTACAGCCTTCAAAGGCGTTGTTGATTATGGCGCTTACCGTGTTGGGAATAACGACGGAAGTTATGGCCTTCTGGTTCGCAAAGGCCCTGTATTCAATATATTCGACTCTTTGCCCTTTGATCACGGCGGGAATCTCCACCCTGCCGCCTTTTCCTCTATACATCGCTATATCGCAGCTCGTCTCGTCGGCATGGAAGGTATAGGAGTCTTCCGCCCGCACTTGCAGAAAATCTTTCAGGGCTTCCGTTTCTTTTTCCATAATGGTTTTTACCGCCCGCAGCGTTTTCGCATCCAGATTGGGGCAGTTTATAAAGGCCTCCTCGCCTATGCTGGAAAGGCTTTGCGGAAAAACTATCGAAGTAAGTTTGCGGCAGTCCCTGAACGCGCCGTTTTTTATGGCCCTGACTCCTTCGGGAATGACGCACGCGCCCGCCTTTTCCCGCAGGCAGGCCACAAGGAATTCCCCGCTTGGGTCCAAAACGATTCCGTCCCGGAAAATGTTTTCCCTGTTCAGTTTTTCGCAGCCGTCAAAGGCGCTGCGGGAGCTGTCTTCCAGGAGCGAATCGGGAATCGAGGCGGGTTCAAGGCTGAAGCAGTTTTGGAAGGCGCAGTAGTCGATATAGTTGAGGCTTTTGGGGATA
>JAISXE010000311.1 GCA_031270615.1 Spirochaetia bacterium | reverse complement strand
TTTGTTTCGCCGGGCTGGTCACGATTTCGCAAGGCAAAATCGTTGCTCGCCCATGCAACCTGTCAGGCCCCGCGTGTTTACAATTCCGCTTGCCATAAGTTGAAACTTGGAATTGCTGAGTCCCTTATCCGGCGGGCCTCAAGATAGAAGCGTTTTTCCGGCGCTTCCCCGATGGAAAACGCCTTGCGGGGCAGAGTCCCGTCCCGGAGGACGAGGGGAAACAGCTCCGATTTCGGAAGGCCGGGGAGCAGGACGCCCAGGGCCTGTCCCCCGGCGCACAGCGAAAAAAGCGAGTCCCCGCCGTGGATGTAATCGATTTTGCCTTCGGTTTTGCCCCCGGTACTGCCTTCCCCGCCGCCGCCGGAGCAAAACTCCTCAAGCAGCCTCTGCGCGGCTGCCGTCGGCAGGGCAGCGCCGTCCCTGGGGATGCGCAGCAGGGCCGTTTCCCCGGCGGACAGCAGGCCCAGGGTAAAAAACGCCTGCCCGTCCCCGTCTTCCCACGCGGCGGCGCAGAGGCTCTTGGTCTCCTCGAAGGAGGAGGTCTTCTTCAGAACGAAGCCCGGTTTTTGCCCTAGAAAAGCAAAGAAGCGCCGGGGATCCGCGCCCGTCAGGACGCGGTGGATCGGGTGGAACTCGACACCCGGGTCATAGAGATTGACGATCTCGACCAGGGCGTGGCGCGCGGGGTGGCGCTCCCGCTCCCCGGGGGAAAGGCCGGGCCTGATTTCCTCCCAGGCCGCCTTTGCCGCGGCAAGGGAGTGGTTCCCGTCCCCCATCGCGAAAAGAAGCTGCGGGTGCCCCGATTCCTTTTGCAGGGCGCCCAGCGCCTCCGCGAGCGCGGGCCCCGCCTTCCCCGCTTCCAGAAAGCGCCCCCGCACGCGGCCGCAGCCCAGCATCAGCTCCCCGTCGTACACGGGCCTCCCGGCCGCAGCAAGCCCGAAAAGCCTGCCCAGCGCCTCGTCCTGCCTGTCGTCGATCAGGACCATGATATGCGGCAGCTCAAGGGCCGCGTCCCTGCGAATCCGTATCCGGGGAGGCAGGCGCTCCACGATGGTGCCCTCCGTCGGCCTGATAAGGCTGCTGGTCCCCGGCCGGTAGTCGTAGCGTTCCATGTCCAAAGCCAGCATCACGCCCCTGCGCAAGGCGTGGTAGGGGGTGCTCCTTTCAACCAGCACCAGGCCCGGCGGCAGGGGGCGCAGGATGCCCGAAGCCACATAGTCCCCCATGGTTTTTTGTATGGCGGCTATGGCCCCCTCGGCCTTTTCGGAACCCAGATACAACTCCGGAAGGACGCAGTGCAGGGCCGAAGGCTTTCCTTCCGCCACGCGCGCGACCTTATCCCAGTACTCCGGCTCCGAGGTGTACTGGTCACAGGCGATAACCGCCCAGGAACCTATATCGACCCCTTCCGCCGGCACAAGTATTTCCGGCACAAGGACGCCCAAAGAAGCAAGCATCGCGTTGGAATCGTTTTTTGCCATAAGCGCATTCTCCACATTTTTCGCCACTCGCGCAAGCGGGCGGGGGAGGGGCGCTACAGGCTAAGGACGAAGCAACAGGTAATAGGAATTAGGAATGAGGAATGAGGAATGAGAAGAGAAGATGTTGGGCGCGTTTTTTTTGCGAAGCAAAAAAAACCGGGCTTTCCGCTCCAATCTTTTTTGCCGCCCGGCGGCAAAAAAGGATTTCCGCTGCAATCCCTCGCGCGGCCCAGGGGGTTTTTGGCACAAAGCCGCGGTGCCCGCAAAAAAAATGAAGAACCTCGGAGCAAGCTCCGGGATACAATTCAGCGCCGCGTGCGGCGCATACAAATCAATACCTATAATTGCCAGCCCGGGTTGCATGGGCGGCAGACCGTTTTTCGCCACCAACACGGGGCTTCGCCCACGGCCTGCTTGTACGGCCTTAAAGAAAATTGCGACCAGCCATTTGCGGCAAATTCTGCGGGACTTGTTTAAGAACCGGCAGGTTCTTAAACAAGTCTATTATTTAGGGATAAACCCTTAGTCGGATTTCAGCCCCGCGCCTGCCTGACGATGTAGCCCGGTTCCACCGGGATTCCGGGGCGGATGCGCACGGCGTGGCCGTGGTCGGCCTTTTCAAGGGGCTGGCCGTCTTCGCCGAGGAGGGTATAGCCCCCGTCCCCGGCAGAGGATATGTCGGGGCCTATGTATTCGAGTGTCCAGCCCGAGCGTATCTGGTTGCGTATGTCCATCTCGTACACGCCGGGGGAAAGCTCCCTCCCGATGATTCCCAGAAAAACATGGTGTTCCTGGTATTCGGCCTCCGTGGGGCGCTGTACCCCGCCGCGGCCGAAGTAAAAGCCGGTGCAGTATTCGCGGTGGCTTACGCGGAAAAGGTCTTCCCGGCAGGCGGCAAGCTCTTCGGCGGAAGGCGCGGCGGCGGGGTTTTCCAGCGCGTCGAGGTGTTTGCGGTAGGCGCGGGTGACGACGGCGGTGTAATAGAGCGACTTCATCCTGCCTTCGATTTTTACCGCGTCAAGCCCGGCGGCCTTCAATTCCGCGAGGTGGTCTATCATGCACAGGTCGCGGGAAGAAAGGATTGTGGTAAAACCGCCCCCGTGTTCCGCGACCGGGAAATATTCCCCCTGCCGCTGGGCCTCTTCCAGGACGCGGTAGTTCCAGCGGCAGGCGTGGGCGCAGCGGCCCTGGTTGCCGGAACGGCCCGCCATCCACGCGCTTAAAAAGCAGCGGCCCGAGTAGGCGAGGCACATGGCGCCGTGGACAAAGGCCTCGATTTCCAGGCTGGGGTTTTCCGCCTTGATTGCGGCGATCTCGTCCAGTCCCACTTCCCTGCCCAAAATAACCCGCGAAAACCCCAGTTCCTGATACACGCGCGCGGCCTGGGCGTTGGTGCAGTTGGCCTGGGTTGACAGGTGCAGGGCCGCTTGGGGAAAGCGTTTGCGCACAAGCGCCGCGATCCCCAGGTCGCTGACGATAAAGGCGTCGAAGGGGTACTCCGCGATGTAGTCAAGCTCGCCGGAAAGCCGCGCAAGGTCGTCTTTGTGAAAATAGATATTCAGCGCGCAATACAGGCGGCGGCGGCCCTTGATGGCCCGGATTGCGGCCGCCTCATCGGCGTGGAAGTTGTCGGCCTTGACCCGCAGCGAAAAATCCTTGACGCCTATGTAGGCGGCGTCAGCCCCGTAGAGGTAGGCATACCTCAGTTTTTCCAGATTCCCCGCAGGGGAGAGGAGTTCCATGCGCACAGGATACGGGAAACCGGGAGTTTTGGGAAGCGCGGAACAGCGATTCACCAGGGCATCGGCGTTTACCCTCGCTATATAGAATTAGATTGCGCGAAGCGCAAAAAGCCCGTGGGGCACAAGGGGCTGGTCGCAATTTTGCTTCGCAAAATTGCTGCTCGCCCA
>JAISXE010000050.1 GCA_031270615.1 Spirochaetia bacterium | reverse complement strand
TCAATTCGGAATTTTGGCGCATTTGCGGCGCGGAGCGCCGCAAACCGGGCTTTCCGCTGCAATTCCTCAGCCCCTGCGGGGCTTGCGGGATTTCCGCTGCACTCCTGGCTGCATGGGCGAGCAGCGATTTGCGAAGCAAATCGCGACCAGCCGGGATGCATGGCGAGCAGCAATTTTGCGAAGCAAAATTGCGACCAGCCCCTTGCGCCCCACGGGCTTTTCAAGTGTTGGAAAAAGCTCTTCAAATCGGAATTGTTTGCTTCTGTCCGCCTCTGCTGTCTGTGGCAAATGAGATGCGATCATGAAAAAAACCACTTGGGTACAGGCTGTTATCCCCCTGCTCATCTCGCTCGCCGTATTTGGCATAACGCTCACCATGTTGCGATGGGGTTTTGGCATGGCCGCGCTTATTTCCCTGGGCTGTTATGTTGGCCTGGGTTTCCTCCTGGCCCCTGTTTTCAGGATTGGCGGCGTGCATATCGGGCATATAAAAAACAGCGGGGAGATACTGGCGCTGCTGGAAGAGGGCGAAAAAGACCTGGCTTCCATTAAAACGATTATGGCTGCGTCGAATGACCAGGCGATAAAAATAAAAGCCCGGGGCGTGTGCCTGGAAGGGGGCCGGATAATCGAATATATCAAAAAAAATCCCGCGAAGGCGGTAATGGCCCGGCGGTTTTTCCATTATTATCTGGGCAAGGCGGAGGAAATACTAAAAAAATACCACGATTTAATATCCGCCGGAATTGAAACGGCCAGGCTGAAGGCGTTAAAAGAAAAAACCCTTTCCGCGCTGGAATCGATTTCAAAGGGAATGGTGCTGCAGTTTTCAAAACTGATTTCAAGCGAGGTCATAGACATTGAGGCGGACATCAAGCTGCTTGAAAGCACCGTCAGAATGGAGGATTCATGAAAGGCCGAATCGCGGGGCTGGCAATCCTTGTCCTTGTCATTGCCGCCGCCTTTGTGTATCAGAGTCTTCTGGGGCCGGGGTTTCAGGAAACCGCCATAAACGGCTATCTGGGGGGCGAAAAGTCCGGCCTCTTCGAGGATGAGCGGTTTGCCCGCGCCATGGCAAAAAAACACGGAATATCCGTCCATTACAAAAAAGCGGGTTCCATAGACATGGTAAGCGCCCCCCTGGAGGGCATGGACTACCTGTTTCCCTCAAGCTATACGGCCCTGGAACTCTACAAGCAAAAATACGGCCCCGCCTATAAACGGGCTGAAGTTGTTTTTAATTCCCCCATTGTGCTGTACGCCAGAAAAACCGTGGCCCAGGCCTTCAAACAGCAGGGCTGGGCGCATACCGAGGGGGAGACGGACTACATTGACCTCCGCAAATTGATAGACGCGGTTTTGGCGGATACCAGGTGGAGCGCCATCGGCCTTGATGAGCTGTACGGAAATATTTTTGTCATTTCCACCGATCCCTTAAAGTCCAATTCGGGCAATATGTTTGCGGGCCTTGTTGCCAACATGCTGGGCGGCGGGGAAGTGGCCGATGGAGAAAGCCTTGAAAAAAACGGCCGGGAATTGAAGAGGTTTTTCAGAAAGCTGGGATACCTTGAGTCCTCTTCCGCTGACCTCTTCAACAGTTTCCTGAAAACCGGAATCGGCGCGAAGCCCGTTATTGTGGGATACGAAAGCCAGATCCTGGAATTTTCGGCCAGGCATCCTGAGGACTGGAAGTATGTGAAAGACGACATCGCGGTCTTATACCCGGAACCGACGGTCTGGAGCGCGCACCCCTTCATCGCGTTGAGCGAAAACGGAGAACGGGTAATGGACGCGCTCCTGGGGGAGGAAATACAGGCCCTGGCCTGGGAAACCCACGGGTTCCGCACCGGCATAGCTTCGGGACAGGCGGCGGACAAAGCCTTTGACATACAGGGAGTGCCGGGCCAGGTGAAAAAAGTAATCCAGCTTCCCAACCCCGACGCCATGCGGAAAATCATGGACATAATCGCGCATTAACGGAGGAAAAAATGGAACAGATCGTGGACAAACAGGATATAAACGGAGTGGCCTTTTCTGAAAGCATACTGCCCGCGGCGCGGGAGCTGGCAAAAACAATAGACGTTGCCGACGCGCAGCAGATAGAACAATACGCTGTGGGCATCCAAAGCAGGATCGCCGATTTTTCCGATGGCGTTCTGGCAAACGTCCGCAACAGGGATACGGGCTATGTGGGAACCATGATGGGCGACCTTTTGGGAACCATAAAGGGCGCGCGGATTGACGGGCTTTCGCCCACGGCGCTGGTGAACAGAATCCCCATTATCGGGAAACTGTTTAACGGCTTCAAAAAATTCATTTCCAGGTATGAAAAAATCGAGGTTCAGATTGACAGGATTACCGCCGATCTGGAGACGGCGCGCATGGGCCTGTTAAAAGACATCGGCCTCTTTGACCTCATGTTCGACCACAACAAAGAATACTTTAAGGAGCTGGAAGTCTATATCGCCGCAGGCGAACTGAAAGCAAAGGAGCTTAACGACACCCTTATTCCCGAATTGAAACGCAGGGCGGAAGGCTCAGGCGATCCCCTGGCCTCCCAGCACGCAAACGACATGGTTCAAATGACCAGGCGCTTTGAACAGAAAGTGCATAACTTGAAACTCAGCAAAACCATATCCATGCAAATGGCGCCCCAGATCAGGCTGGTGCAGAACAACAACCGTATTCTGGTGGACAAAATCCAAACCTCCATCCTGAACACGATTCCCCTGTGGAAAAACCAGATCATTATCGCCATGGGGATATTCAGGCAGGCCAAAGCCCTTACCATGCAGAAAGAAGTGGACAAAATGACCAACGAGCTTCTGCTGAAAAATTCGAGGATGTTAAGAGAAACAAGCGCCGGGGTTGTCGGCATGGGCGAAAAAGGAATCGTGGAGATTGAAACCCTCAAAAAGGTAAACGCCGATTTGATCGCCACGCTGGAAGAAACGATTGCCATCCAGCAAAAAGGCAGGGAGGCCCGCAAGTCTGCGGAACTGGAGCTGGTTAAAATCGAAGCGGAACTGAAAAACAAACTTGCCGGGCTGAAGAGCGGCGGCAGACACGCCGGATAGCAGGGCGAATCCGGTTGGCCGAACAACGAATAAATTCGGAAAAAGCGTTCACCGCCTGCCTCGCGGGCGGACACGGAAAAGAAGGGAAAAACAATAGGGAAAAAATTCCTCTTTTGCCAGTGGGGTCAGTGGTTTTCTTCTCCGGCTGAATAGCCACGAAGCGGAAAACCGTGTTTTTTGGAGGGATAAAAAAGGGGCGCTTCGCGCACCCCTTGGAACGAATGCTATTTTTTCCAGCCGAGTTTCTGGAGTTGGTCGACAATCGGCCTGCGCAGGGCGATGACGGTCGCGCCCGCGTCAAGGAAACTGATGCCGTCCTCGATGGACGCGACCCCGCCGGAA
>JAISXE010000399.1 GCA_031270615.1 Spirochaetia bacterium | reverse complement strand
ATCGGGGGCGATGGATACCGGGGCCGGTTTTTTGGGGGCCGGCAGGGAAGACCCCGGGGCGCCCAGCCCGAGCTCCCCGTATACCCTGTTTTTTATTTCAAGGAAGTCCCGCTGGACGTCCAAACCGTAAAAACGCGCGGCGAAGTCGTACACATCGGCCGACTTATGGCAGCCGAAACAGTGGTAATTCTCCCCGTGGGGTTCCAGGGACATCGAGGGGGTTTTCTCGCTGTGCCACAGGCAGGAGATGAAGCCCCGCCTGTCCTCAACGACGCCGTGGGAGAGGATGAAATTCCTTACGTATTGTTTGGCGGGGTCTTCGCTCATTCGTCCTTCTTTTCAATAACCATGATTTTCCCCTCGTCGTCTTCCGCGAGGGCCTCCCCGGCGAGGCTCAGCGCGTCTATCCGGTTGCGCGCGTTGACATAGCTCATATCAAGCATGCGGGCTATTTGCGCGATGGTGTGCGGGCCGCCCGCGCGCAGGCACGTTATGATTTTTTCGTCTGCCGGGTTACGCATCGGCCGGGTTTTCATTTCTTCTTTTTCGTTTCCCCGGCGCGCATGCCGGCAGCGGTTCGACTGTTTTTCGTGTCGCCTCGCGGTATATTCCGTTAATCTCCTCAAGGGTAAGCAGGCAATCCCCAAAAAAAGGAATTCCGTCTTTTTTGGCATGCCCGCGAATATCGTTCGGCTCCGGAACACGATGGAATGGTGTTTGCATAAAAAACAAAAGCTTGAAAAACTCTTCCGGGGATTCCCGTATTTTTTTCTTTGCCTCCGAAAAAGTCTTTTCCCATTTGGTTCCGGTAAGAATCTGATAAATATCCATGCCTAAAGAATCCATTCCATGGGACAGCCGGTTGAAGAACAAGTCCGTGAACCAGGAGCCGGATGCTTTTGGTTTGTGCGCGGCGGCCGCCAGGCGCAGCACTTCTTTCTTTATCAGGCAGGAAAGCTTATAACGGTCCGCGTTTTTCAAAATTTTCTCCGCTTCTTCTTCCGTTTTCCCAAGAAAATGTTCAATGCCCAGCGGGTCGTTTTCCTTTTGCCCGGGTTTGTTTTTTTCGGCCTCCTTGTAGCATCCGCGCCTTATTTCGATTTTCCCGTACCCGGAAAATTGCCACACCATAAAGGAATCCTTGTCTTTTGGGTTCGCTGTGTTTTGATAAGAAAAACTTCTGACCTGGTAGTCTTCATTCAAAAGCTTTATGGCCCCGGTTCTGTTCCAGAACTTCGGAATGCCGCTTATTTCCAGGATGTTTTTCGTGTCGGGGAATTTTTGTTTTTCCGTTTTTAGAATCTTTTCAAAAACTCTTATCCAGTGCCGGGTGTAGCATTCCCCGTTAAAACACACGTCTTCGGCGTCGTTTAATTCCGGGAAAAGCGTTTTGTTCGAGTGGTGCGTTCTTTGGGCGCATCCGGCGCAGTCTTTCCCCGCCATGGCCCTTGCAAGCGTGTTTTTTTGCACCTTGTGGAGGAAGTTCCTTATTTCCCAGGATGTTATCCGGTCCTTGCGGTTTTTATGCTCCGCGTGGAATTTTTCCTGCTGGCCCGCGTCAAGGCCCGCCAGCATGGCCGCCTGGGTCAGGGTGATTTTATCTTCCCGGAACATGGCTTTTAGGTTTTCGCCCAAATCAAGCAGCCGGACGCGCTGATAGATTCCGGACACGCTGCAGTCGTAATATTTCGCGACGTCCCCAATGGTTTTTCCCGCGGCCAGCAGGCCCTGGAATTTGTCCGCCTGGTCAAGGGGGTGCAGGTCCTGGCGGTTCACGTTTTCCGTCAAAGCCATTTCCCGCGCCCTCTCGTCATCCGCTTCCCATACCCGGGCGTCAATCCGCGCCCATCCCAGTTTTTTGGCCGCGGCAAGCCTCCTGCGCCCGGCGATAAGCGTGTAGGACGCGTCCCCGTTGTCCCTGACGATGACCGGCTGCAAAAGCCCTATGGCCCGCAGGCTCTCGGCAAGGACCTCGATGTTCCCCTGGCCGCCGTATTTGCGGTCCGAATCACAAATAATCTTCTCTACGTCGATTTGCGTGCCCATAATCGGTTGGCTCCTTTTTTTTGGTTTTTTTTCGCTTCCGCGATTGCTATTTTCAAATCCGCGATGGATTTGCCTGTTTTTGTCAGATTCCCGTTGGCGTGGATAAGACCCCGGCGGTTCATTACGGCAAGCTCCTGCCGGGAAATCAGGATTAAATTGTCTAAACCGAAGTTTGACTTGTCCCCGTCGGCAAAAAGTATCACGCCCCCTTTCGGAATCCTCCCGCGCGCTTTTTCCCAAACCAGCCGGTGTTTAAACTTCCACGTCCCGGGATTGCGGGTTTTTACTTTCATATAGCCATAGCCGTCTATAATTTCGGTCCCTACCGGCTGCCAGTTCTGGGGCCTGTTGCCGGGCTTGAACTCTGTTCTCCGGCTAAAATGAATTCCTGTCATCCCTTTGTTGAACGGGATGTTTCCGGGGCGGAAGCGGCAGTCCCGGCCGTTGCGCAGCTTGTGGTTGGACGATACGCCTTTTATCTGTCCCGGGGTAAGTTTTTTCTTCCCCCGCAGACCGAAATGCCGGTTGAAAACCCCGGCCAATTCCGCGGGACTGCGCCCGCGGAATTGGCTTTTGATAAATTGAAGCTCTTCGGGTGTGTACCTGTGCATGGTTACTCCAGAAGCGGCGGAAGTTTCTTTTTGCCGAATGATTCCCACTCGATGGATATCTGGTGCGCTTTGAGCACAAGCGCCGCGTTGGCGACTATTTTCTCCGCGACGCCGGCAATCGACTGCGCCCTGCCGATTTCTTCCGCCAGTTTTTCCCCGATAAGTTCCTCATCCCCCAGCCGCTCGATCTCGGCAAAAAGGTGGTCGTTCAGGTCTGATAATTTGTTTTTCATGCCAACTCCTTTTCAGTGTTTAGTTTTTCTCTGATTTCGTTTTCCTTGTGGTATATCCAGCCTTTTTTGTAGCCCCGCAGTTCGGCGATCTGCCGCAGGGTGAACGAGTCCACGACGGCCCTGTTTTCATTGATTTTCCAGTACGTCCAGAGCGCCGAATACCCCATGGCGCGCGCCATGCCGTCA
Source organism: Spirochaetia bacterium (assembly GCA_031270615.1). Taxonomy (GTDB): domain Bacteria; phylum Spirochaetota; class Spirochaetia; order DTKZ01; family DTKZ01; genus JAISAF01. Next base: position 2,149 of record JAISXE010000399.1, on the reverse strand, counting down.
AGCTGCCGGATATATTCTTTTTTTTGCGCCAGGGTGAAACCCTCCCATCCCTCGCCTATGCGGCCCACCAGCCTGTAAGCCTCGCCTTTTGATTTAACGGCGACGGCCGAAAGGTTTACCAGTTCCCCCCCCACCGACACAAGGCCAAGTTTTTTGACGTGCGCCCGGTTGGGCACGTCCTTCGGGCAGGCGTCCGACAGCCGCGCGAGGCACTCCGCGGAGAGGTAGTGCATGGGCGCGCCGCACAGTTTCGTCTTGTCGAACGCGCACCGCGGGGTTTTCCGCCTGGACGGGCGCTCGCAGCCCCGGCCCGGGTCGAACAGGCAGCGGACTGTTTTTTTCCCCTCGAAATCCCACGCGATGTCAGGGTCCGCGAAGATGTGGGGCAGCCCGTTGGTCCCGTTCTTCCCGTAGCGGCCGCCGCGCCCGTCGTCGGTAAAATTGTTGATTGTCCCGGTGTGGTCGACGAACACCGCGTTCTCCTTGCCGGGGTGCCCCCGCAGGACGCGGCCCACCATCTGCACCCACAGCGGCCGCGAGCGGATGTAGCGCACGGAGAAGGCGTAGGACACGATGGGCGCGTCGAAGCCGTAGGTCAGAAGCGCGGCGTTCACAAGCCCGTTTATCCGGCGGCCCTGGAGCTGGCGGATCAGGGCCGCGCGCTCTTTGACGGGCATTTTGCCGTGGATCAGGCGGAAGGCGAACCCCCGCCCGTTGAGGACGTCCACGCACTTTTGCGCTATGTGGATGGTCGGCGCGAAGCCTATGGCCTGGCGCCCCTCTCCCAGCCGCGCGTAGTAGTCCGCGATGTCCCCGTAGATAAGGATGTTGTCCAAATCCTCGCCCGCCTCCGGCCGCGTGCCGATGTTCAAGGTGTCGGTCCCCGCAAGCTCGAGGCCGTAGTATTCGAGGGGCGAAAGCACGCCCTGGGACTGGAGGCCGGGAATGCTCTCGGACTGGATAAGCCCGTCGTACAGGCCCGCATCCCTGTTCCCCGTGCGGGTAAACTTCAGCGGCGTGCCGTCCCCGCGCTCCGGCGTGGCCGTCATGCCGATGACGGACGCGAGGGGGAACTGGCGCGCGATGCGCCGCTGCTGCTCTATGGCCACATGGGCCTCGTCGAAAAAAACAAGGTCGGGCGGCGGGTACTGGTTTGGTTTTTTGATGACCGTGTCGCGTGAGACCACGCACACCCTGTTGTGAAAAGATTTTTCCGAGGCGCTGATTTCCCCGTGCGGGACCCCCAGCCGGACCAGATCGCGCCGCGTCTGGCCGACAAGCTCCAGGCGCGGCACGCAGAACCACGCGCGCCGGCCGTTCCGGTATGCCGACTTCATGATTTCCGCGGCGATCCGGGTTTTCCCCGCGCCCGTGGGCAGGCACAGGAGTATCCTCCTGGCGCCGCGCGTGAAAGCGGCGCGGATGTCGCCGATGGCCGCCTGCTGGTACTCGCGCAGTTCCATGGGGGCCCCTTAGAACGGTATCCAGTCGTCGCCGCCGGAATCCGGCGCGGGCCCGGGGGCCGGGGCGGGGGCTTCCTGCCGCGGCGGCGGCGGGGCGGCAGGCCGGGTCGGCGCCGCGCCGCCGGGCGTTTTGATGCTGCGGTAGTGGCTGACCTGGTTGTAGATTTTGCCGTTATAAGGATCGCCTTCTTTGACGACCACGACCCCGCGCGCGCCTATCCATTTGGCTGTGTCCCTTTCCCCGAAGGGAATGCGGAACGAGGTTTGCAGGTTCTTCAGTTTTCCCGCGGCCCATTCGCCGTCCACGATGTAGCCGCGGATTTCCGCCCCCGCGTCATTGCCGAAGGTTATCTCAAGCATGTTGTTCCCGTTCTGCGAGGTTTTCTCCTGCACGCCGATAATCCTCGCCTCGTTGTCCCCTGTCGGGAACTGCCTGAAGCCTCCCGTGGACTCTTCGGCCTGCCTGATGGTTTGGCCGTCGTATTTGTCTAAAAATCCCATTATTGTGCCTCCTCCTTTTCTTTTTTGCTTTTTGTTCTGGCCGGCGGCGTCTTCGGCGGCGCCTCCGCGATGCCGTAATACGCGCATATAACCCTGTCCAAAGCGTCTAAATCATTGGGGATGAGGTCTTCCTCGAACATCCCCACGGGCGTCTTGACGGTGTCGCTGCCGGAGTTGTGGGTGGT
>JAISXE010000383.1 GCA_031270615.1 Spirochaetia bacterium | reverse complement strand
CGGAAACCGAAAAGATATTGATGGGGCCTGATACCCTATCCGCCGCGCAAGGGATTGGAGCGGAAATCCCGCAGGATTTGCATGGGGCTGCTCGCCCATGCAACCTGGCAAATCCGAGGACTTGGAGCGGAAAGCCCGGCTGGTCGTATTTTTGTATCCGCGTAGCGGATACAAAAATACTGCTCGCCCATGCATCCTGGGTTTTTTTGCGGTCTGCCGCAAAAAAATGCGCCCAAATTCCGAAAGGAGAAAAACAGCGAGGCGAACACCGGCAAAAGCCAGGGATTTTGATCAAATGTCCGTCTCCTCAGGCGGGGTCAGTGGTTTTCTTCTGTTCCCGCGTGTGATTGAAAAAAATCCTTAAAAATTTTATGGTATCCTGCAAGGGGTGAGCATTGACTGGTTGTGTTTTTACGGGCGGACTGTGGCCCGCGAAGGAAAATTGCGAGGAATATTTGAACGAGGCGGGGCTGTATGTGGCGGCGGATTCGGGCCTGCTTCTGGCGCGGAGTTTTGGCCTGCGGCCGGACTATATCGTGGGGGATATGGATTCGCTTCCGAACCTGGCCATGCTGGATGATTATGATCCCGGCAGCGTTATGCGCTATCCGAGGGAGAAGGACTACAGCGATACGGAACTGGGCCTGGAGCTTGCGCGGGAAAAGGGCTGCGACAGGGTTTTCCTGATTGGCGGGGGAGGGGGGCGCATGGATCATTTTCTGGCTCTGTATTCGCTGTTCCACCGCAAAAACCCGCCGTCCGCCTGGCTTACGGACAGGGACGAGATGATTTACATCGATTCCCGCTACGCGCTGGAAGGCTGCAAGGGGAAGGAGATTTCCCTTTTCCCTCTGGGGTCGCAGCGCGTGCGTATGAGATCGACGGGACTGAAATGGCCGCTTGGGGGCCTTGAGTGGAGGATCGGGGATGTGGGGATAAGCAACATTGTTGCCGATAATTATGCGGAGATACAGATTGTGACAGGGGCGCTTCTTTTGATGCGGCCCTGGGGGAAGAATGGCGGAATTTAGCGTATTGCCGGAGGCCGAGCAGAAACAGATCCGCGGCAGGATCGAAAAGGCCCTGTGCCTTGATTTGCCGGAGGAGGCGCTTATCATACAGGCGCCGAGCAACATCAGCCACCATGTGGGCAAACTGCGCGACGATATGAAAAAGGCTTCGATGGGGGCAAAGTTCAACAGTTTGGTGCGCGGCGCGTTTTCCATAAAGGACGAGACCCGGATGCTTCTGGAGGGGAAGCTGCGGCAGTTGAGGGACGCCATCACCGCCCACAAAACCGTGTATACCAATTTCGCGAACCGCAGCCTGAGTCCTGACCTCGCGGCGATTCTTTATGAGATTTACCGTTTCGCGGAGATACTGCGGCCCCAGGTTTTCTTGTTTTTTGGGGATGCTTCCGGCGTGGAGCGGGTTGTCCGGCAGTTTTTGGAGCGCAGGATTCCCGGCGCGAAAACATCCCTGACCGATTTTATCACGGTCGAGGAGATGAAGGATATTTTTTTCAAGACCGAATCGCGGATTGAGCTTGTGGGGGAAATCACGCGCCGCCTGGAGGCTTACTACCGGGATGTCGCCGCCTTCCGGCTTGATCAGTACGCATCCGGGATTGTTCCGCTGTACTATTTTCGCAGCCTTATGGCTTTTTCTTTCCGGGAGTTTTTCAACGAATTTGCCTCCCCGGCCGGGATTGACGGGGAGACACCCGCTTTTCAGAGCGCCCAACTGCGTCCGGCCCTCGATTTGCTGGAAACGCTGGTTTGCCTGCTGCATCCCCTGAAAAAGCTCGATCCTGAGACGCCGGTGTATCCTGAGCTTCTTGAAATGGCGAACCGCTATGTGGACGGGGAGCTTGCTTCCGAACCGGGCGAGCCCGGCGGGATGGAGCTTTCCGGGGGAACGAAAAAATTCTTGAAGGACATAAAAAACCTGATGACGGTGACGCAGAGGGTTTTGGCGAATGTTCCCCTTGTGGAGCTTATCCGCTACTATAAAGAGGATCCGTATTACAAACTGATGATCTATCCCCCCCGGCTGAAGCTTACGGAGTTTTATACCGAATCCCTGCGCATGAAAATCATCAACGAATTCGCAATCTACTTTCCCCAGTTCCACCGCGCGATTTTCGAGGATGTGCAGCAGAAACTGTTTGGCGGGGAACCTGATGATTTTGATTATTTCATGAACTCCGGCCTCGGCATGACGCCGAAAAAGGGATACGCGGAGTTTACCTATCCGCAGTCCCTGAAAATCCTGAACATGGTTATCAAAACGCATTACCACGCCTATATCCAGAGCCTTGTGCATTCGTTGAACAAGGTGATGGCGCACCGCGTCCGCAGCAGTTTCAGCCAGCTTCTGGTCCACGCGGGCGCCATAGAAAACATTGCAACGAAGCTGAAGAATTTTGATTTGTCCTTTTCGCCTGACGCGGAGGACGGCAAGCAGTTTGTCCGTCTGAAATTTATTTTGGACAAGGAGTTGTCCCAGCAGAAATCCTATGTCCAACTGGTGACAAAAAAGAACGAGGAGCTGAAGAGCCTTTTGGACAGCGGGGTCGGCACCCTTCAGGGTATTTACGCTTCGCTGGCGGCTATCCGCAAGGACGCCGCTTTCATCAGCGATGCGGCGACGCGCGTGCCGGGAATCGAGAAACTTATCGACCGTTCCATGGACGCCCTGTTCAAGGCGGTGCAACTTATACGCTACTGCATGTCAACGGAAAAGGGATCATACTAAGGGCTTATCCTTAAATAACGCATAGCACACAAAGGCAAAAATTTACCACGGACCGCGCGGGCAGGTTTTACTCCTGTAGCCAGCGGATGATTTCGTTGGCGGCTTTTTCCCGCTCGCAGCCGTCAAGGACGAGATGGCTGGATTCTTGGAGTACCAGGCGGCTGACCCGGGCGGACTTCATTTCCCGCTCAAGGAAATCCGCGGCCCCGACCGGCACGGTGCCGTCTTTTTGGGACACGATGACCAGGGTGGGGGATTGTATGTGCGGCAGGATTTTCCGCGCCATGCTTTTCAGGCGCAGAATGCTTGCGGCCGGGCCGGGCCAGTTCCAGCGCCAGTATTCGCGTCCGATATACGCATACTGGGCGGGGCCGGAGAAGGTGAAATTCTTTCGCGGCGTTTTTTGGGCGAACAGCCGCAGGAGGCGCACGAATTTGAGGCTGCGGGATTTTGTAAGTATGGCGGGGGCGGCCAGGACGAGCTTCGCGGGGCGGAAGCCGGATGCGCCGGTCTGGAAGCGGCCCGCCAGGACAAGCGCGAGAAGGCCGCCCATGGACGCGCCCAGAATGTGTACCGTCTCGTAGCGGCAGCGGAGGTCGAAAAAATCGTCGCAGGCCCTGCGCAGCCAGTCCTTCCAGGAGGTGCCCAGGAAGTCCCCGCCGCAGGTTCCGTGCCCGGGAAGCCGGGGAACCGATACGGTGTAGCCCCGTTCCCAGAGCCTTTCCGCGATGTAGCGGAGCTGGTCCGTGGCGTCGGTGTAGCCGTGGATCAGCAGTATGGCCTCCTCGCCGCCGGAGAGGAAGATGGGCAGGCAGGAGGAGTCGGTATGCGCGCCGGCAGGTATTTTCATTCAACCCAATAATACTGCCGAAAGGGTTTCCCGGCAAGACGGAATGCAGCAATTCCAAGTTTCAAGTTATGGCAAGCGGAATTGTAAACACGCAGGGCCTGGCTGCGGAAAAAACGCTTGCTCTAGGCGCGCAGACGCGATGCGGCGCGCAGACTGCCTAAAGGCAGTCTGCTTTATAATCAGGCGGAGATGGATGTGCGTGCGCCGGCCGTAAAGCATAATTAAGGGACGCGCTTCGCGCGCGT
>JAISXE010000349.1 GCA_031270615.1 Spirochaetia bacterium | reverse complement strand
TGTTCAAAAGATTGCCGGTGAAACCATTCTCTTTCCCGTTACCCTGGAGCAACGGAGTATTTATAATGCGTTCTCCATAAAACCACCGGTGTTGTCATAAAAAGGTCGGGATTTTAGGGTTATAGTATTGCCAGTTTTTTGTTACAGCCATTTATGGAATGTTCCACTATCCTTTTGAAAGCACCTGTAAAGGCTTAAACCCTAACTCCGCCAAAATTTAGGTTGCCTACGACATAAATCTTTATGTAGCAATAAGTTATGTAAGAATTATAGGCTACCTAATTAGGGAGTCTATTGATTCTTGCTATTTCTATATGCCATAAGGAATTAAGAGCATAAACACCCTAAAAAGAGCGGAGTTAGGGCTTAAAGAAATCCGTCCATAAATCGCGGATCTTTTTCTTGCCGCCCTCCAAGCCAGGCGGAGGCGGGTTTGCGCGCGTTTTCCCGGCGGTGTCTGGCATGAAAAAAGCCCTGCCGCGCAAAGCAGACCCTTATGCGGCAAGGCTTTATGTGGGCGATAATGGACTCGAACCATCGACCCCCTGCGTGTCGAGCAGGTGCTCTAACCAAACTGAGCTAACCGCCCCGAAAGCATTCAGGAATATATCATTTATCAAGAGTCATGACAATCCTTTCAAGCACTTTTTTTCTGTCAAGGGGTTTTACGATATAGTTCTTTGCCCCGCTCAAAAGGGATTTTTTTACCAGGTCCTGCTTGCCCAAGGCGCTGACCATAATGACTTTCGCGTTTTTATCGAACTCGATGATCTTTTCCAGGGCCGTTATGCCGTCCATCTTGGGCATGGTAATGTCCATGGTAACAAGGTCGACATTCGGGAACAGCTCCTTGTACTTCGCCACGCCCTCTTCGCCGTCCCCGGCCGTGGCGACGACCTCAAAGCCCTCCGAAGTGAGTATCTGCCCCATCTGTTTGGTCACGAACATCGAGTCGTCAACCACCAGAACGCGGAAGGCCTGCCCGTCCACGCGCTGGCCTTCCGGCTTCCTTTCGTTCAAACTCGGAAAATCTGTTTTCGTCTTCATTCCTGCACTCCCCTTCCGTCCTTAATTCCGTTCCCGGATGGCGACATTGATTTCAATCTTGCCGCAGGAGAGTTTCATCGGCACAATCAGGGCCTCAACCGAGGAGCTTGAAACTTCCATGTTCTCCCCGGTAAAGAGGGCCGGAGGCGTCAAATCGAACTTGAAACCCAGATCATGCAGTTTGGTGACGGCCTGGGCCGTGATCATATTGGCAAGCTCCTGGATAGTCGCCTTTGCCAAATCGTCCATGGTGGTGATTTTTTCACCGTTCATAATCGAAGCGATGCCGATTGCCGTATCCTTGGTCATGTCAAACAAAACCCGGCCTTCGACATCGCCCGCCAGCCCCACCAGGGCCGCAACTCCAAGAACGGGCGTCGAAGTGGATTTCAGGTATAATTCCCCGCGGATTACATCACTGCCAAGGACTTCCTTAAGGATGTTGTACGAGGCTTCCACAAAAGGATTAATGTATTCGACTCTCATCTTTTTATCTCTCCTGCAAATTTATAGAAACTGTCTTCAAGACTTTTTATAACTTGAGCGCGAATTCTGCACAAGCTCCCAGCGCGACAAATCCACGGGCCGCTCGTTGTCGCCCAGAATAAGAACCCCCGTGGGTTTGAGTTTTTCATAAAACCCGCTTAACAGGCGCTGCTGGTTTTCGGGGTTCATGAAAGACAGCATATCCCGCGCCACGATCAAATCCAAATCGGGAAGCGCGTTGGAATGCATGGCATCATGATACTCAAAGAGGATTTTATCCTTGAAATCAGTCCGAAAACCCACCCCGTTTTTGCCCGCGACAATATACGGTTTTAGATAATCCGGGACATCGGCCTCGGTAAAAAGCAGGTTCGCCGCCATTGAAATGGCAATCAGGTCGTTGTCGTTTGCCCAGAGCTTTACCATGCGGTTCGGGTATTTTCTGACAAGAAGGGCCGCGATGCTGTAAGCCTCATAACCCCGTCCGCACCCGACATCCCAGGCGTGGACGATTTTTCCCCCGGCATCTCCCAAAACGCGGGCGTACTGGGACGCCACATTCTCGCTCCAGAACCTGCCGGTATCGACCGAATAGAAATTGGCAAGATAGTCGTCCGCGTCTTCCGGCACCTTGAGCTGCAGGTCCGCCCCCCTTCGCTGCCGCAGCTCTTTCCATTCCGAAAAGCGCCTGGCAAACCACTCCTCATTCAGGGGCGTCACATGGAAGTTGCGGAACGCCTGCAATGTGTCGCGGACAAAATTCCTTTCGGGTTCCGCGCCGCCCGCCGGAGCCGACGAATAAGCGCCGGAGGCGGGAAGCTCCCCGGCGGGCGGATATCCCGCCTCCGCCGCAGGCAGGGGCATGTCGCCTTTCTTGCCGCCCTCGTCCCTGGCGCAGATGCTTTCCGCGTTCAGGATGATGTAGAGCCTGCCGCCGTTTTCCACAACGCCCTGGATGTACTTGATGTTGATATCGCCGAAAATAGGATGCGGCGGCTGGATGTCCTTGGAAGATATGCCGATCACCTTGTCGATGGAATCCACCACGACGCCCAGGACATTCTCTTCCAGCCGCAGGATAAGGCCGTTTTCCGTATTGGCATTGGCGGCGGAATTCTCCCCCCGAATCGGCAAATGGAAAAGGATCCGCAGGTCGAGTATCGAAATGATATCGCCCCGCAGGTTATAGACCCCGCGGACATAGGGGTAGGAATTCGGCACATAGGTAAAATTGCTGAATTTGGCAATTTCCTTGATTTTCATGATATCAATGCCGTAATCCTTGCCCCCCAGCGAGAAGGTGACCATTTTAAAATCAACCAGGTTACTTATTTCAGAGCCTTCCTTTTGGTCCTGATCCCGCCTGTCCCGGACAAGAGATCCCGCAACACTGCTCATCCTATTACTCCTCGCATATATTTTACCGCATCGACGCCTCGCGGCGGCTCCGTTCCTCAATCTCGCGCTTCAAACCGAGTTCCAGAAGCTGCGGGACATCAATAATAAGCGAAACCGTGCCGTCCCCGGTGATATTCGCCCCGGCAATACCGGGAACATTGGTAAACTGGTCCCGCAGGGGCTTTATGACGACGTCCTCTTCCCCGATGAGGGAATCGACGATGAGACCCATTTTTTCCTCGCTGTTTCCCACGATAACCACAAAATAATATTCTTTGTTTTCTTCGGTAGGTATGCGGAAGAGGCGGTTAAGCCGCATCAGGGAAACCACATCATTGCGGACATTGAAGACCTCATAATTATCGAGAATCTTTATATCCGCAGGCTTGATGCGGTGGCTGTCGATAACGGAAGAAATGGGTATGGCGTATTTTTCGTTTCCCACCCGGACAAGAAGCCCCTGGATAATGGCAAGGGTAAGGGGAAGTTTTATGATGAACTTGCTGCCCTTCCCCCTCTCGGAAGTGATGCTTACCGTTCCGTTCACTTTGCCGATCATGGTGCGGACAACGTCCAGGCCCACGCCGCGGCCGGAAATATTGGTCACGCTTTTTGCGGTGGAGAATCCCGCCTCGAAAATCAGATTAAAAGCCTCCACGTCCGTCAGGTTTTTCGAGGGATGGATAAGCCCCTTTTCCACAGCCTTTTTGCGCACGGCGTCAACATCAATGCCCTTGCCGTCATCGCACACCTGAATGACAATCATGTTGCCCTCATTGCTCGCCTTCAGAAGGATGGTTCCTTCCTCCGGTTTGCCGGCCGCCGCGCGCGCCGCGGGTTCCTCGATGCCGTGGTCGATGGAGTTGCGCACGCAGTGGATAAGCGGGTCCAGAAGGTCGTCGATGACGGATTTGTCGAGCTCGGTTTCCTCCCCCTCGATAAGGAGGCTGATTTTCTTGCTGAGGGACTTGGAAAGGTCCCGGACGAGCCGGGGGAAACGGGAAAAAATCTGCGAAATGGGGACCATGCGGATGCGCATGACCCCTTCCTGCAACTCGCCGGTGATGCGCCCCAGGTTCTGGGCCGTGCTGCGGAATTTGCCGACGGCGTTTTTCAGGTTGCCCTCAACGCCGTCAAAGAGGGTAAAAATGTCGCCGTATTTTTCCAGGAGGTCTTTCCGCACGTCATTTATGGCCTGGCCCTTCTGGATGCTCTCCAGGTACACAGGCAGGGAATCAAAAAGCGATTTCAGCCTTTCCGAATAGGCAGACTCCGAAGCCGCCAGAGCAGAGAGGACTTCCGTGAACTGGTTCGAGATTTGGTTAAAGGCCGCCTTCGCGATAACGGTCTCGCTGACAAGGTTCAGCAGATTGTCGATCCTGCGGGAATCGACCCTGAGAAGCGAACCCTGCTGGCCTGCCGCAGGCTTGTGCTGGTCCTTCTGCGGCGGGGCCTTCTCCTCCGCCGCAGGGGCCGCCGTTTCCGCCGAAGCCTCGGCAGCCGGGATTTCCGGCTCCTGCTCCTCCTCGGGCTCGGCCGCAGGAACAGCCTCCGCCACGGGCACGGGCGCTGCCGGCGGGGGACCCGCCTTCGCCTTTGTAAGGTCCGTCACGGAAGACTCCAGAACAACATCGGGAATGGCCAGTTTTTTGGAAACCTCGTCCGAAGAATTCGCGGAAGCAAGGTAATAGACCACCTCCGGGTAAAAGGCGTCTTCGTATAATTTTTCAAAGTCGGGATCGGTTTTCAGCACCTGCCCCAAAGTCTTCAGGGATGCGAAAACCTGGATGCCGCCCACGGTATTCATGGGGTTCGCCTCGTCGAATTTGACCTTGACGGCATAGAGGGCATTGTCCTGCCCCGCAGCCTCTTTCAGTTCCAGGAGCTCGTACTCCGACAAACGCGGGGTTCCGGCCGGGGGCGCGGAAGGCGGTTCTGGGGCGGGGGCCGCCGGGGCCGGTTTCTGCGCTGCCGCCTTCGCGGGGGCCGCTTTTTTTTCGCCGCCCAGACAAGCCTCGAGCTTGGTCCTGACGGCGGAAATATCCTCCCCGTAGACCTCGCCGTTCTGCCGGGATTCCAGCATGGCTTTGATGATATCTATGGACGCAAGGATGGTGTCGACTATATCGCCTGAGGCGGTGAGCTTTCCTGAACGGATTTCGTCCAGCACGTCCTCAAGGATGTGGGTGAATTTCTGGAGTTCCGTCATTTGGACGGTCCCGGCCCCCCCTTTCAGCGTATGGGCCGCGCGGAACATCTCGTCAATGGATTCCTTGTTGGAAGGGTCGTTTTCGATGACAAGAATGTTTTCCTCCATCTGGTCGACCTGGCCTTCGGCCTCCGCAAAAAAGTCCTTCAGGAGTTCTTCGTTATTCGGATCAAGGTAGTCACTCATAATAGTTAATAATAAAGCCTTGACTTGCAAGAGTCAAGTAGCCGCGGCTACAGAAGAAGCGGGAAATGCCTTTGGCAATTCCCGCCCGCACCCAGGCCCCCTCGATTTGCCGGGGCAAATCGAGGGGGTGCCGCCACGCAATGCCGCGAAGCGGCCCAGAACCAGGTGGGGTTTTGTTCCAAAACCCCAAAAGCCCGTGGGGCGCAAGGGGCTGGTCGCAATTTTGCTTCGCAAAATTGCTGCTCGCCCAT
>JAISXE010000307.1 GCA_031270615.1 Spirochaetia bacterium | reverse complement strand
AATGTCCTGCGGGATGGTTATTTGACCTTTTGAGGTTACTTTTGCAATTTCCATAATATTTTCCTTACATTCCTTACCTATATAATATATTACAATCTTCAATGAATGTCAATGTCTCTTTAAAATCTTTTGAGCAAATGCAGGCAAAATTTCGCATAACTACCTACCAGGATGCATGGGCCGTAGAGATTGCGGAGCAATCTCCAGAGCAACCCGAAGGGTTGCGACCAGCCATTTGCGGCAATTCCCGCGCGTATACGCGCAAGGGATTGAAGCGGAAATCCTTTTTTGCGGCATGGCCGCAAAAAAGATTGGAGCGAAAAGCCCGGTTTTTTGCGGTATACCGCAAAAAATGCGCCCATATTCCGCCCTGCTTTTTTATTTCAATAAGGCCACTTCCAGTTTTTCACTTCGTCCATGTCGTCGCCGTGTTCCGTGATGTACTGCTTGTGTTCGATAAGTTTGTTCCGCATCGTTTGTTTTACGTGGGCGCCGGTTTTCGCAAGCGGCGCAACCCTGTCAACCACATCCATAACAAGGTGGAACCTGTCCAGGTCGTTCAGGACAACCATGTCGAAGGGCGTGGTGGTGGCGCCTTCTTCTTTGTAGCCCCGGACGTGAATGTTTTCGTGGTTCGCGCGTTTGTAGGTGAGCCGGTGGATAAGCGAGGGGTATCCGTGGAAGGCGAAGATGACTGGTTTGTCCGTGGTAAAAAGGGAATCGAAGTCCTTGTCCGAAAGGCCGTGGGGATGTTCCCGCTCCGGCTGAAGGGTCATAAGATCAACCACATTCACAAAACGGATTTTGAGGGACGGAAAATTCTGCCGCAGTATGTCCACCGCCGCGAGGCTCTCCATGGTCGGCACGTCCCCGGCGCAGGCCATAACCACGTCGGGCTGCGCGTCCTGGTCGCTGCTTGCCCACTTCCAGATTCCGATTCCCGCAGTGCAGTGGTTTATCGCCGCGGCCATGTCGAGGTACTGGAGGGCGGGCTGCTTGCCCGCGATAATCACGTTGATGTAGTTTTTGCTCCGCAGGCAGTGATCCGTCACGGAAAGCAGGGTATTCGCGTCCGGCGGCAGATACACCCGGACAATCTCGGCCTTTTTGTTGACAACGTGGTCGATGAATCCCGGATCCTGGTGGCTGAACCCGTTATGGTCCTGCCGCCACACATGGGATGTTAAAAGATAATTCAGCGACGCGATGGGCCGCCGCCAGGGAATATGGGAGATCATTTTGAGCCACTTCGCGTGCTGGTTGAACATGGAATCGACTATGTGGATAAAGGCCTCGTAGCAGGAAAAAAAACCGTGCCGGCCCGTAAGCAGGTAGCCCTCAAGCCAGCCCTGGCACATGTGCTCGCTCAGGACTTCCATAACCCGCCCATCGGAAGATATGTGCTCGTCCCCGGGAAGAATCTCCGCCGCGAGCATCCTGTCGGAAACCTCAAAAAGCGCCTGGAGCCTGTTCGACGCCGTTTCGTCCGGCCCCATGACCCGGAAATTCGCCGTGCCCAGGTTCAGCTTCATCACGTCCCGCAGAAACCTGCCCATGATCCTCGTGGCCTCCGCGAAGTTTGTTCCGGGCGCGGGCACGTCCTCCGCGTAGTCCCGGAAATCGGGCATCCGCAGGTTTTTGAGGATTTTCCCGCCGTTGGCGTGCGGGTTCGCGCCCATGCGCCTCTCGCCCTTGGGCGCCAGATCTTTCAGGTCCTGCCGGAGCCGTCCGTTTTCGTCAAAAAGATTTTCGGGCTTGTAACTCTTCATCCATTGTTCGAGGATTTTGACATGCTCGGGCTTTTCCGCCAGTTCCGACAGCGGCACCTGGTGGGACCGGAAAGAACCTTCCACCCGCTGGCCGTCAATAAACTCAGGGCAGGTCCAGCCCTTGGGAGTTGCCAGAATAATCATGGGCCAGCGGGGCCTTTGCGCATAACCTTCCGTCCTGCACTTTTTTTGTATCCCCCGTATTTCCTTTACGGCCTTCTCCATAATTCCGGCCATAGCGAGGTGCGCGGCCTCCGGCGCCTTCCCCTCAACAAAATAGGGCTTGTACCCGTAGCCGTAAAAAAGCGCCTCAAGCTCGTCCCTGGGCATGCGGCCGAGGACAGTGGGATTGGCGATCTTATAGCCGTTCAGGTGCAGAACGGGAAGCACCGCCCCGTCCCGCAGGGGGTTAAGGAATTTGTTGGAATGCCAGCTCGCGGCCAGCGGCCCTGTTTCGGCCTCCCCGTCGCCCACCACGCAGCAGGCGATAAGGCCGGGATTATCAAACACGGCGCCGTAGGCGTGCAGAAGGGCGTAGCCGAGTTCCCCGCCTTCGTGGATCGACCCCGGAGTCTCCGGCGCGACGTGGCTGGGAATCCCGCCGGGAAAAGAGAACTGCTTGAAAAGCCGCCGAAGCCCCTCCTCGTCTTCGGACACATTCGGGTAAACCTCGCTGTAGGTCCCCTCAAGATAGGTATTGGCCACAAGCCCCGGCCCCCCGTGGCCCGGCCCGGTAATATACAGAACATCCAGATCGTATTTTTTAATCAGCCGGTTCAAATGAACGTAAATAAAATTCAAACCCGGCGTCGTCCCCCAATGTCCCAGAAGCCGGGGCTTAATATGCGCCAGGCTGAGAGGCTCCTTCAAAAGAGGATTATCGAAAAGATAAATCTGCCCCACGGACAAATAATTGGCCGCGTTCCAATAGTCGATCATCCTGCCCAGTTCTTCCCGCGAAACAGGATCCGCCGTTTTTTTGCCTGCCATGTGTTTCATCCTTTAATATAATATTTTGAAAGCACCTTTCTTATAGTAGGTTATTGGAGGCAAACCTTCAAGAGGGAGGGAGGGGAGAATAGGTGTGTGGGGGAGTGAAGAGTTTGGGCGTCGGGGAACAAGTGATGGTAAATGCTGTTGCCCTGACAATTCTCAAGCTTAGACTTACGGCGCGGCTTTATTCGAAAGTCTGGTTTAATACGCGGCTTGCCGCGCGG
>JAISXE010000297.1 GCA_031270615.1 Spirochaetia bacterium | reverse complement strand
CTCAACTGGTCCATCCATATCGCAAACGCCTCCTTCGCCAAAAAGCATCCCGAAATTCTGCGCGCGGCCTACCTTGCCCTGCGAAACGAAGCGGCCCAGGCCAGGGAAGATCCCGCGCGCATTACCGCCACCTACAAAAAGTTTGGCGCGAGCGATACGCAGCTAGGCGTTATGAAGACTTTCGACGTGCCGCGGATTCTGCCCATGGACAAACAGGCCGTGAGCGACCTTGAAAAACAGGCGCGGCAGTACGCGGACTACGGCTTCATCAAGCGGGCGCCGGAGGATTTTTCCGCCTTTGTCCTGGACTTTTCGGACGCGGGCGGCAAATGAGCGAGGCGGAAAAGGCGGTTCTGCTGCGCGGCCTGGGCAAATCCTACGGCGGCCTCCGGGTGCTGGAGGGCCTTGATTTCAGCCTCGCGCGCGGCGAGTTTGCCTGCGTCATAGGCCGTTCCGGCTGCGGCAAGTCAACGCTTCTGCGGCTTATCGCGGGGCTTGAGCAGGCCACCTCCGGCGAGGTGCGGGCCGACAGCCATCTGGCGATGGGTTTTCAGGAGCCGCGCCTTGTCCCCTGGCTGCGCGCCTGGAAGAACGTCTGCCTCGGCATGGGCTTTCCCAACCGGAAGCTCATGCGCGGGGCCGCCCCGAGGCGCTGGAAGCCGTTGCTTTGGGCGAAAAAACCGAGGCCTGGCCCCTGACTCTTTCGGGCGGCCAGGCGCAGCGGGTTTCGCTTGCCCGCGCCCTTATCCGCAGGCCGCGCCTTCTTCTGCTTGACGAACCCTTCGGCGCCCTTGACGCTTTCACGCGGCGGGAGATGCAGGACCTCCTTGCCGCCCTGGCACGCAGGCATTCCTTGAGTGTCGTGATGGTGACGCATGACACGGACGAAGCCAGGCGGCTTGCGGACAGGGTCCTCGTTCTGGAAGACGGCAGGCTTAAGGGGGGAGGCGGGGAGGGGAGAACGCCGTTTGCCTGAAAAAACGAAGTACCTATTCAGCCGGAGAGGGAAACCACTGGCCCCACTGGCAGACGCCGGCCACGCAAGACAGAAAAGATTTTTTTGTCTGTGCGTCTGTGAGGTCCGTGGTTAAAAGATGCAAATGGGTTTGCCCTGCTTCCTCGTCTTGAAGCAAAGCAAAAAATTAATTACGGTATGGGCATGAAAAAACTTCACTTTATCCTCGCGGCGGTTTTCTTCCTGGTTCTGGCCTGGTCGGCTTTTACCTGGGACCACTTTACCTGGATACTGGAAACGGCCCCCGGCATGGCGGCCTTCGTCGTTCTGGCTTTGACATTCAGGCGTTTTCGGTTTACCGGCTTCACCTACTGCTTTATCCTGATCCACTGCATCATCCTTTTTGTCGGGGCAAAGTATACCTACGCTCAGGTGCCGCTGTTTAACACCCTGAAAGACATCTTCCACATGGGCAGAAACAACTACGACAAAGTCGGCCATTTCGCCCAGGGTTTTATTCCCGCGATGGTCGCGCGGGAACTTATCCTGCGTTTGGAGGTGCTGAAGCGCAGGGGCTGGCTCGTCTTTTTCGTTGTTTCCGTCTGCCTCGCGGTTTCCGCCCTCTACGAGCTTATTGAATGGCTTACCGCGGAACTCTCAGGCGAAGCGGCCGACGCTTTTCTCGGCACCCAGGGCTATGTGTGGGACACGCAGTCGGACAGGCTCTGCGCGATGGTCGCGCGGGACCTTATCCTGCGTCTGGAGGTGCTGAAGCGCAGGGGCTGGCTCGCATTTTTCGTTGTTTCCGTCTGCCTCGCGGTTTCCGCCCTCTACGAGCTTATTGAATGGCTTACCGCGGAACTCTCGGGCGAAGCGGCCGACGCTTTTCTCGGCACCCAGGGCTATGTGTGGGACACGCAGTCGGACATGCTCTGCGCGCTTGTCGGCGCCATCGCCATGCTGGTTTTTTTCTCGCGCCTGCAGGACAGGGCCATAGCCAAAACGGCGCTGTAGGGGGCTGATTGCGCCAAACGCATATTCCAGGAATCAACCACGGACAGCACGGACAAATACGGACAGATATGCGCTGTCAACAAGTTAAGGTCCGCAATCAGCCCCTGCAACATGGCTGGTCACGATTTTGCAAGGCAAAATCGTTGCTCGCCCATGCAACCCGGCTGGTCGCAATTTTCTAAAAGGCCGTGCAAGCAGGCCGTGGGCGAAGCCCCGTGTAGGTGAAACAGAACGGTCTGCCGCCCATGCGCGAGGGATTGCAGCGGAAATCCTTTTGGCGCAGCCAAAAGATTGAAGCGGAAAGCCCGGTTCCCGCCTTCGGCGGGAACGCGCCCAAAAACCCTTTACTCTCCACAGCCTCCCGCCATTTTCGATCCCTTGCAACAAATCGGTTTTTCGGTAACACTGCCGGTAGTGGAAAAACGCCAATTTCGGGAGGGATTTTATGGAAAAAAATTCAGTGGGCGTGCTTGGCGCGGGCGCGTGGGGGACGGCCCTGGGGAAGGTTTTGGCCGGGAAAGGGTTTCCCGTGCAGATTTGGAGTTTTGAAGAGGAAGTCGCCAACGACATCAACCAGGCGCATAAAAACGAGAAGTACCTGCCCGGGGTGGACGGCCTGCCCGAAAACCTGAGGGCGACAACGGACATCCGGGAGGCGGCGGGCGGCAAGGAGTTCATCATCGTCGCCGTTCCTTCGCTGTTTATCCTGGGTGCCGTCAAGAATATCCTGGCCGTGCCCAACATCATGGAAGGCCGCAGCCTTATCGGCGTTGTCACGAAGGGTTTTATCACGACGGATTCGGGCCCGCGGCTTATCGCGGCGACCCTGGAGGACTATTTGCCGGGTTTTTACAAAAACAACCTGGTGTACATAGCGGGCCCCAGCCACGCGGAGGAAGTGGGCCGGGGAAAACTGACCGGGCTTATCAGCGCCTCCTCCAACGCGAAAAACTCCATCCGTTTCCGGGAGCTTCTGTCCGGCCGGCTTCTTCTGGTGTACAGCTCCTTGGACATTGTGGGGGTGCAGGTCTGCGCGGCCATGAAAAACGTCATCGCCGTGGCCTTCGGGATACTCGACGCCCTGAAAGACCTTACCCGGTTTGTGGGCGACAATACCGAAAGCCTGCTTCTTGCCGCGGGCCTGAGCGAGATCCAGACCTTCGGCCAGGCGATAGGCGCAACGCACGCGGAGACTTTCTCCTCCATAGCGGGGGTGGGCGACCTTGACGTTACCTGCCGCAGCCAATGGGGCCGCAACAGGCGTTTCGGCAGGGAAATCATCCTGAAAAAGATCATCGAGAAGTACCATGACATCGACGATGTTATTTCCCACATAAACGAAATCGGCTACCTTCCCGAAGGGGCGGTGGCCTGCAAGGCCGTCCGGACCCTGGCGGCGAACAAGGGCTTGAAGCTGCCCATCACCCAAAGCGTGTACCGCGTCCTGAACCGCGAAACCGACCCCATGACCATGGTTGGGGAACTGCTGGAGGATGTCATGAAGGTAACGGGATAAGAAATATTCCAAAATGGATGAATACTTAGCTGCCTTACGCAGAGGCAGGGATTAACCACGGATAAAGACGGACAGGACGGACGGGCACTGACAGAGGCAGGGATTAACTACGGATAAAGACGGACAGACACGGATAAAATACTGCAAGGAAAAGAAGAATTTAACCCGCCTCGCAGACGAGGCGTTGACAAGAAGAGGGGAGTAAAAATTTTTCTGTCCGGGTGGTCGGTTTTTTCCGTGTGGTCCGTGGTTTCTCGTATGCCCCCGCGCAAGATGGGGCGCGCGCGGTTTTTTTCAGCCGCCGTTAGGGTAAAATTTCTTCCGGTATTCCTGCAGTTCGATGATCGGCGGGCGCTCCACGGCGCTGACCTCGGTGAACACCGGCTCGTGTTTTTCGCCCAGCACGTTCAGGGCGATATGGTAGGCGTTCACCGCCGCCTTCACGTCAACCTCGCCGTATTTCCGGCAGCGGTGGAAGAAAGTATTCAGAATGCCGAAGGACATGCGGCTGAGGGACTGGACGCTCTGATTGCGGTGGACGCGCTTGTCAATATCAACCTGGGCAAGCGCGCCGATGCCGCAGGCGTGGTACACGTCAAGGAGGTGCCCAAGCTCCACGCCGTAGCCCACGGAGAAGGCAAGCTGTTCCAGCAGTTTCCGGCGGCCCGCGTACTCCCCGGACAGGGGCTGGATAAGAAAGGCGAGTTCGGGATAAAACAGCGAAAAAAGCGGCCGCACCAGGATTTCCGTAACGCGGCCCCCGCCCGAAGGGGCAATGTCCGCCAGGGTTTTCAGCGGCCGCTCGTAAAAAGCCTTGACATACTGGAGATCGTCGTTTTCCAAAAGGGGGCCGACCAGGGCGTACACAAACTTGGGCGCGATGTTTTGGATGTCCGCGTCAATCCAGACGATGATGTCCCCGTTCAGCGCGTAAAGGCTCTTCCAAAGATTTTCGCCCTTGCCCCGGAAAGTCCCCTGGCCTTTCAGAATGTCTTTGGAAAGGTACACCGTCGCGCCGTAGGCAGCGGAGATCTCCCGCGTCTTGTCCGAGGAACCTGAGTCGACGACGGCAATCTCGTCGATAAGGGGCAGGCGGTCCATCAGCTCCGTCTTGATTACCAGGATTTCCTTGCCGATTGTCGCCTCCTCGTTCAGGGTGGGAAAGGCAAGGGAAATTCGCAAGTCCTTGCGCTGCTTCAAGTCGCAGAGCCTTTTGGTATCCGCAAAACGGCTGTGATGGAACGTGTTATGCAAAAGGACGCTCTGCGTTTCTTTCATGGCTGGTTAAGCTCCCTGTTGATCACGCTTCTTTCCAAAAGAAGCAGAAGCTGCTGGAAACCTGTCCCGATGGGCTCGAGTTCCACATACTCCTCGCCCAAAGTCTTTTTTCCCCGGGTGATGCCGATGGAGACAGCCGGAATCCCGAAAGAATTGAGGATCGCCGTCTTGTCGGGAATCGACACGAAGTTCGACAGCACCCGCAGATCCGCATGGACCTTTTTCAGAATATCCGTCAAAAACGCGTTGCCCTCAGGATTGCTCACGGGAATAAAGGAGTTCACCGTAAACTCCACCTTCGCCCCCGTTTCGGCGGCGATTTTCTCGATGGTCGCCTCCACCGTGTTCTTGGTCAGATTGAGGGCCGCCGTATCGCCGGAATAAATCTCCAGCTCCATAAAACCCTCCGAAGGGAAAAAACCGAAACCCACCCCTCCCACGATGCGCGCGATATTGAGGATCGTCCCGCTCTTCACGTCCCATTTGATCGTCCCCAGGCGGAAGGCGATATTGGACAAAACCCACACAGCCGAATCCCCGACCTTGTCTTCAAGAACCGTGTGCTCATTCGTGCGGGCGCTTACCGTCATTTTGTAATGCCCCAAAGGCCGGGTTTCGATGTTCCCCAACTGTATGCCCGTGACATAGACCGCAAAGGAAATCTCCCCGGCCCAGGAAGAAAGAAACCTGCTTAGGCCCGCGAACTCTTCCTTTTCCCCGGCAAGCCGCGTGAAAAGAATGACAATATTGATATCGTAACGTTTGTTCTTCTGCTGCAAATATTCCGCGAGGACAAGAAGCGTCGCCACCCCAATCGCGTTATCCGCAAGCCCGGCCCCGGAAGCCAGGCCCGGCGAAAGATGCACAAAGCTGTTAATCAGGGAATAGCTGTCGCTCTCAATATCGGCAAAAAGAAGGACGCTCTGGTTTGTGGGCTTCTGGCTGGAAAAAAGAACCGCCACATTGCCCTCCCCGTCGTTCACGATTTCGGACACGCCGAAATTATTCAGCCTGCGCAAAATAAACTGGATGCGCTCCTCTTCCCGTTCCGTAGGCGAAGGGATCTCGTTGAAAATCGAAGCGTCCGAGACGATGCGCTTCGCGAAAGGCCCCAGCTCGCCCGGCGTTGCCTCCGGCAGCTTCTTCGCAAACGAAAAAATTTTATTAAAAAACCCGGCAATCCGCCGCTTCTCCAGCATAAACTGATTATACCCCATCGAAGCAAAAATTGCCAGGGGTAAAGTTTGCCGGGGCAAAGCCCCGGCAAACTTTACCCCTGCGGAAATTGCGGGGAAATCGCGTGATAGTCCACAGTGTTCTCCCGGCTATACAGTGTCTTGCCTGAATGCAGTGCGATTGCCTGCAATCGCACTCGCGGTTTACCGGCCTTCCGCGATTTCCCTGGTTGCCGCAATAAGGCGAAGCCTTGCAAAAGCACGCAATTTCCGTGATTGCAGGGCAATTTTTGCTCTGCAAAAATTGCCCCGGAAATTGCGAAGAAATCGCGTGATAGCCCCCAGTGTTCTCCCGCCAGGCAACAAACTGCCTGAAAGCAGCGCGATTGCCTGCAATCGCAGTCGCGGTTTATCGGCCTTCCGCGATTTCCCCGGTTGCCGCAATAAGGCGAAGCCCCGCAAAAGCACGCAATTTCCGTGATTGCCGTGCCTCACCAGCATGTGCGCGAAGCGCGCATGCGCGTCTTTATCGCCGGCCGCGGCCCAGAACAGCGTTTCACGGCCCCTGGAGAAACCTGTAGCCCGCGCCCCAGACCGTTTGTATGTGTTTGGGCTTTGCGCTGTTGGTTTCGA
>JAISXE010000227.1 GCA_031270615.1 Spirochaetia bacterium | reverse complement strand
CATTCAGTTCCCGATGGGTGTTTGCCAAATGATCTATCCGCGAAAGGCTATCGTGGAATGTTATTATGTGAATCCTGACAAACTGCTCAAAAAGCTCGTCCAGCATGGTAATCAAAGTGTCATTGCCGCTTATCTTACTCATATACAAATGGAATTTCTTATCGATTTCCAAAATAGCTATGTGGTTTGCGGGATCCAGGGTGGGGCTTAGGGCCGCTTTATCGCGGATTCCAACAAACTGCGCGATTAATGAATTATAGTAGTCCAAATCCGTATCACCTATCTTGTCCCTGGCCAAATCGACCGACAAAAGTTCCAGGGACCGGCGGATATCAAATATCTCCTGGATGAGTTTTTGCGTGATCGTCGTAACAACTTTATTCTTCCCGCGCCGGGTAACCCAGCCCTTGCTTTCCAGCATCTGCAAGGCATCCCGCACAGGGGTGCGGCTGATACTGAGCCGCGCGGAAACATTGCGTTCATTTAAAACCGTTCCCGCCTTCAGTTCGTTCAGAATAATGAGGCGCTTCAATTCCGCGTATGCCTGCTCCGAGTACGACACGTTTCTTTCCAAAGCCACAATAGTCGCTAAACTCATTTCCGTCCCACCATGTATGGCATACCAAATGCTGTATGCCGAATATAGATTTATTTTACCACACATTTCCTGTTTGTCAACAGTTTTTTAGAAATTTTTTAGAAATTTTTTTGGTGACTATCCAGCCGGAGAAGAAAACCACTGACACCGCAGACGGAAGACCGACAAAAAGATGAACTTCAGGGCTGGTCGCGATTTTCTTTAAGGCCGTGCAAGCAGGCCGTGGGCGAAGCCCCGCGTTGGTAGCGCGGAACGGCCCGCCGCCCATGCGACCAACACAAAAGTCCGCGCGCTGTCTGTGTCGTCCGTGGCTGGATTTCTTCTTTGATGCGCCGCAGCGGCCATTCCGTGTTGAAAAAAGCCTGATTCAAAACCGCGCTTTTGCCTGGAAACGCTGGTTCTTGCTTTTCGGCTTTCCAGGCAGGGACAGTTCGAGTTTGCCTTTTTCCACAAGGGGGTTGACATAGCCCGTCATGAGATAAACCGGGGTAAGGCCGGGAAAACGGCGGGCAAGGTCTTTCCTGGAACGCGGCGAGGCGCAGAACCTCAGAATCGCTTCTTCCGAGGGAACGTCTTCGTAGCCGCAGCCGTACCCGGAAACCCGTTCCGCCACATAGGAATCATCGGAGACGCCGCCAGAGGAAGCCGCGCGGCGCAGCGTCACCCGGAACACGCCCCGGGCGGCCTCAAACTCCGGCGGGGGAAGGGCGCGTTCCCGCATGGCCTTGCGTATGGTGGGAATGCCGGAAAAACGGTTCTCCGCCTCCCCCAGGACTTCCATTGCCCCGGCCAAAAAGGGGTTGCGGGTATCGGCTGACACGCTGCCCAGGGTATCGAGGGTAAGACGCCCGTAAAGCCCGCCGGGATTTTCCACAACCAGCCTGTCGCGGTACATCACCAGGGTAATGGGCGCGCTGTCGGTGTGGATGCTGTAATCCCGGTGAATCAGGGCGTTCAGGATGATCTCCCGTACCGCGATCATGGGATAATCCGTTTTGTCGCTGCGCGCGCCGGTATCCGGGTCTATGATGGTGCGGACCGCGCTGTTGCGCTGGACAAAGCGTATGGCCTGTTCCAGCATCTGCGGGAGGGTCCCTTCCATGCGGGCGTTATCCAGGAAACGCTCGCCACCTTCCCCGGTGTCGCCCATTTCGCTGCCCGGCACCGCCACGGCGGTCAGGCACAGGTTGGGGAAAAAAGCCTGGGGATAATCGGAAAACAGGAGGATTCCCGCCAGCGTGGGCGCCTCGCCAACGAACAGGCCCTGCAGCCGGAGGGTTTTTTCCCTGGGCAGATTGGCCAGATTGGGTTTCAGGCGTTTAAGCCGCAGGAGGTACTCCTCCAGAAGATCCGGGGACACGTCCTCCCGGGTGCAGCGCGCGCAGGCGCGCAGCTCGTCCTGTATTTTCCGGCGGTAGGCCTCGTAACTGTAGACTTCGTATTCGGTCATCGGCTGGTCCGCGTCGCCCGCGCGGATGTAGGACCCCCGTATGCGGCCCGCGCCCTTATAGAAGCAGGGGCGCTGCGAAATATCGGTTTCCTGAATCTCGGCGCTGACCACCACTTTGCCGCCAGTGTCCGCCGCCGTGCACAGGGGCCGCAGGGGAGGCTCCATTTGCAGGCACTGTTCCACGAGTTTCTTTTGCAAATCCGCGGGGTCGTAGACGCCGCAGACCTCATAGCCTGCGGATTCGTCAATGCCGAACAAAACGACGCCGCCCCCGCTTTGGTTGGCGAAAGCCGACAGGGTGTCATACAGCCGGGGGCAGCCTTTCCGGGCGGCCTTGAGTTCCAGGTGGTTCGATTCGCATTTGCGCCGGCGCGTTTGTTCCACGAGGTTCAGGAGTTCTTCGATGAGCATGGCGTGTTTCCTCCTTGCATTCTTATAATTTACACATTCCTGTCCTTTTTTTCAAGTAGATTATCTTAAAATTCGATATTTTTCGAGTAATTTTTTTTATGGGAATCGCTCAGGGCATCGGCGTTTACTTTTCTCAATCGCATTGATCATTTTGGCACATTTTTTGCGCCCCCAGGCGCAAAAAACCCAGGTTGCATGGGCGAGCAGTATTTTTGTATCCGCGTAGC
>JAISXE010000189.1 GCA_031270615.1 Spirochaetia bacterium | reverse complement strand
CTTGCCGCAATAGGGCGAAGCCCCGCAAATCTCGCAATTTCCGTGCTTGAAGCCGTCAGTGGTTTTTGCCGTGGGCGAAGCCCCGTGTTGGTAGCGCAGAACGGTCTGCCGCCCATGCGTCCCGGGCCGCGCGAGGGGCTGGTCGCAATTCTGAAGACAGAATTGCTGCTCGCCCATGCGTCCTGGATTGTAGCGGAAATCCCGCAGGATTTGCATAGGCAAATCCGAGGAATTGCAGCGGAAAGCCCGCTTCCCGCCTTCGGCGGGAACGCGCCCACCCTCTTGTTTCTTGGCTGTTATTTACCCCCCTCCTGGCTGTTCAGGGGCGGCGCATGCAAAAGAAAAAAAAGGGGAATCGTGCTTTTTTCGGTTTGTCCGTGTTTTCGGTGTGGTCAGTGGTTTTTCTTATTCTTCCCATGCAAGGCGGGGGGCAAAAAGTTTATATGCGCTGGCCCTGGTTGGCTGTTGCCCTGTTTTGGCTGATGTGCTAAACTCTATCCATGATAGAAAACCCCAGGCTCAGAGTCTTTCATGTTGATACCGAATGCTATGTCGTCTATGTCGGGAAAAACCCCAACGATTACCGGCCCTTCCTGCGGGTCGGCAATTCGCATTTTCTTCCGGAAAGGGCAAAGGCTTTTATTTCCGCGGTTATCATAACTGACTCTCTTACGGGAAACCAGCTTATCGAACATGAGAATCTCGAAATACCCCTGAACGGGGAAACCCGTTACATAGGGGATCCTGAAGAAGTCGCCAAGCTCAAGCAGTTCCTTGAGGACAACGATATCCCCTCCGAACCCTACGACGAGGAGGATGACGATGATGCCCCGCCTGAGAAAAGCGGGGCCTTCGTCTATTTTTTCAAAAACGGCAACATCCAGCTTTACCGCGACAAGGAACGGCTGTTCGACTTGCAGGAACAGGAGCGGGCGGACAACCACTTTGTGTACCGGGTGGAAAAAACCGTCCAGGCCGTCAAATCGAACCCTTTCCGCTACCAGCCCTCGGACCTGTCGCCGCCTGGTTTTTTCTTTTCCGGGGAGGCGCCCTATTTTTTCCGCGATGGCAAAATCGGCGCCATCGGCGTCTGCGCCGACTATTTCCGGGATCTTGGCTGCTACGGCCTTGACCCGGACTACCTTTCCTGGCTTGTCGAGGACCGCATTTCCGAAGGCGTCCTGTGCCGTTTCAAACGGGCCGCCGTCACCAGGAAAGACATCAGGGTCGCCACGCTGGACTTGAAAAAATTCCAGGACGCGGTTTCCTTGTTTTCCTCATCGGGGCTGTCCTGCATCGTGGTGCATTTGGAGGCGGGGGAAGAAAAGGTCTTTTCGGGCTTTACCCTCCGCCGGCGGGGCGGCGATCTTTCGCTGTTCTTCCCCGCGTCCGCCGCTTTCCCGGAAATCCTTTTCCCGGAAGACGCCGCTGTTTCCACGGGCCGGATCTTCATGGAGGCCCTCGCGAAAACCGGGATCGCCGGGGGCGCGTTTGGCCCTGTCGAGGGCGTTCCCTACCGCGTCTTTGAACGCATGGAGGCCGAGGCCGGGACCCTGGCAAAGACTTACCTGCTCGATGTGGCTTCAGAATTAAAAAACATCGGGGAAGGCCAAAACCTGGAAATCCTCAAGTCCCTGGAAACCCTTTCCCAGGCTTTTACGGCCTCCTCGGGAAGCGCGGCGGCGAAATCCCTTTCCGGCAAAAAATACAAGAATTCCGGGGAGGGCGCGCCGGAGGAAATTTCCTACCTTTTATGGAATATCCATGAATTCGCGCGCATGTGCGCTTCCCGCAAGGGTTTGCCCGAGGGCATCGTCAAAAACTCCAGCCGGGTTGCTTCCCTTGTCGTAAACCCTTCCATGCCGGGGAAAAACCATACCCGCCTGCCCGTGCTGGGCGATATGTGCAGAATCGACGGCGTATGGTACGTTTTTTATAGGTGGAACGGCGTTTTAACAAAACTCAAGCTCCTCCAGGCCCAGAAGAACTGCGAGTCCATTGAGAAACTCACTGTCCGGGACAACGAGGCCTTTTATGTTTCCGAGCGGAAAAGGCTTATCGATTTTATCGGCGGCCTGCTGGAGGCCCCCCGCAAAAAGCGGCCTGCCCCGCTGCGGCCCGGGGATCCCGGCGGGACAGCCGCCGCTGCCGCTTCTTCCGCATCTTCGGGAAAGGCCGCTCCCGCCGCCGCGAAAACCGGAACGGCGGAAAGCTTCCCGGCCAAAACGCCGGCGGCCTTGCAGGAGGCTGTTTCCCCTGCCGCCGTTCCCGAAACGACCCGTTCACTGATAGCCAAAGGCAGGCTGGGGAAAATCCTTTTGCCCGCCCTGCTTGTTGTCGCCCTGGGCGGCGGGGTTTTCCTCCTTGTGCGAACCTGCTCCGGCGGGACCCCGGACGCGGCGGGCATGCAACAGGAAAGTCCCGCGCGGCCTGAACAGGCGGCGCAGCCTGCGGCCCCGACCCCTCCCGAAAGCCCCGCGCGGACAGGACCAGCCGCGGAACCGGCGGGAACCGCCGCGGGCGCGGGGATCGAACTTGCCTCTATACGAATAACCGTATTGGATATATATTATTGCGTGAACGAGATAGCCATGAAGAACGGCTATAGCACGCTGGACGGGCAGGGCACGCAGAAACCCGATCCCAACAGAATTTATCCGGGAAGGGTTTTGGTACTTCCCAATGCCGCCAATTATGTGATAGACTTGCGTGACACCATGTGGGGCATTGCCACACGGTACATCCGCGGAAACATCCGGGAGCTGGGGGAGGCGTATGGGATTCTTATGCGTCCCTATGGGCAGGGCGGCGTGTCGGCAGACAAAAAGGAGGAAGTTGCGGGGGAACTGCGGAAACTCATCGGAAAATGCAAAAGTGAAAATCTTAGGAGGATTTTTGAAGAAAAAATACGGAACCTATAATGTGGAGGCAGAAGCAAAAAAAAAGAATTTTATGTCTTTCGCTTTTCATAAAAGTATGTTATAGTATATAATAATTTTGGAATGCGGGGAATAAATCCCTGAAAACTATACAGGTAAGGAGTTGTATATGTCTGATATATCGCGTAGCCCAAATGTGTTTCATCCTACGAAACCGTCTGCTGTGGGTTCGAGGAACAGCTTGGCCCAGGAAGGCCGCCGCCAAAAGGATGAGTTCGACCAGCTTATCCGCGAAGAGACCCAAAACATTCTGGATCTGGTGCAGACAAAGCTGCCCAAGGAAGTTCTGGAAAAACTGGAAGTGATGGGTGGTTTGAAGGAAAAACTTTATAATTACTTCAACCAGAACTACCAGAACATGTTTAACAGGTACATCGTCACCACTGAAGACGAGATGACCAAGAAGATCCGGAACTTCATCGACAAGGAAGAAAACAAAACCCTTGCCCGCTATACCCCCAAGGAGATAGCGGAACTGCTGGATCAGGTTGCCGGCGCCGACAGATTCAACACCGGCGAAATCGAAAAATCCATCGTCAATATGTACGGGCATCTGCACGGCCATATCCAGCGGGGCGTCAACGATCTGGAAAACGAGACGAACTCCCTGCTCCGGCAGAAGACCGACGTAGGTGCCTTTGTCCGCGGCGAGAACGCGTACTCCATCGTAAAGTGTTCTTTCAAAGACAACGTGTTCAAGGCCAAGACCGTCACCGATGTAAAACTTTCCGTCAATATCCTGGACTCGGAGCTTATCAGCCCGATTTTCCACTACCAGGTCACTGTCGAATACCTGATCAAGGACATGATTTCCCGGACCATCATCACCTACATCGAAAAGGAAATCGAGGCCTTGCAGGAACAGCTCATGAACGACAACAAGGAAGAGCTGCAGGACACCGAGATCATCTTTGAAAAAATGAAGAGGGTCCCGAACTACACCGACGACGAAATCGAGGACGAAAAATCCAAGCGCTATACGTTTATGGCCAAGACCCTTATCGACAAAATCGAAGGCCTGCGCGCGGAAATCGATCCCAAGGAATTCGATCCCCTGAACATCCGCGAAAACCTCAAAAAGATCATCGACATCGAGAACATCAGGAACCGCGGCTTCAACACAGCCATTAACTCCATCACGTCCATTCTCGATACCAGCAAGATGGGCTACCAGTACATCGAAAACCTGAAAAACGCCCGCGAGCTTATCATCCGCGAATACGAGGATCTCGATGTCGTCAACCTGCCCGACGAGCGCTACCAGATCCGCCTGAAATACTACGATGCCGAGCAGCTTTTGAAAGAACAGGAAGCCTACGACAAGCAAATGGAAGCCTTCAAAAACGAGATTTTCCATCTGTGGGATGTCGTCGAGGCCATCTACCAGGGCAACAAGCACGGTTTCAAGGTGAACGACTTTGAGGACCTGTCGCGGAAAGTCGCGGGCAGCATCAAAAAGTCGAAAAAGGATTCCACCGATCCTCTGTATGAAGAAATCGAGAAAACCTGGAATAAAATCACCCTGATTAAGACCGAGCTGACCGATATTGAGCGGCTGAACCAGACCTACCTGTACGAGAAAACCCTTTACAAGAAGATGCTGGGCAACATCCGCCAGAAGGTGACCACGATTTACGGCTACCAGAACCCCCAGGTCCGCGTCATCGTTGATAACGAGATTAACTTCCTCCAGAAGGAATTCGAGGCCTTCGACTACCTTATCAACCCCTACCACATCCAGCCGGGCATCCTGCTTGACGTGGACATCACCTCAATAAAGCGGAAACGCTACACCATGATGTCCATGGCAAACGTTCTGAACGAATTCCTGTCCGCCGTGTCCAAAGGCTTCCAGGACGCCGCTTTCGCGACATTCAAGCGCCGCCGCTCCACTGTCCGCGCGGACCTGAACCAGAGTTTTGCCGCAACCGATGAGGCGCCTATCGTGTCGGAACTCCCGAAAGGCCCTGCGGCTTTCTCAACGGCAGGGGAAGAAACCGCTCCCACTGAAGAGGTGAAAGGAAAGGCCGATGTGACTCCCGCGCCGAAACGCAGGGGCGGATCGTCTGATGGACTGGCAGAGTTATAAGAGATTATGGATAACGAACTGAATTTTCTTTCCCGCAAAGCTGGTTTCAACACCGCTTTGCGGCACTTCCGTCAGGTTACCGGCTACGTTAAAGACATTCAGTACGGAAAGAATATTGCGGATTTACTGAATCTCTCCCTCGACGAGGGGGAGATTCAGCGGGACCAGATCAAACCTATCATCAGTTCTCTTGTCATCGATAAGTTTGAGTATTCCTATAAGTCCCACAATCTGCCCAAAACGATAGAAGACCCGGCCAAAATCATTGACACGCTCGCCGACTGGGGCAAACTGCAGCTTGTCCTGATGTATTTTTCGCCCCAGACGGGTCTTTTCGTTATCAACCCCAAGGTGGCAACACAGTGGGAGCAGGCCGTCCCTCTTATGAAGGACGAGCTTGTTGTAATATACGCGGGTCCCGTTGGGGAGGAAACGCTTTCCCGGGCCGTTCTTGACGCCGCCGTGGAGGATTTCATGAAACTTCTGGATGGCGCGTCCGTGAAGACGCGGAAGGAATTTATCAGCCAGGAGCGGCCCAAACCCGCTCCGCCGCCTCCGAAGGCCCCCGAGGCGCAGGGGCAGCCCGCTGCGGTCGCAGCCTCCGGCGGCAAAAAGCGCATGACGCCCCGCTACGGCGTTCTTGTTACCAACGAGCTTTTCCACAACGGGAATGTCGAATCCTGGAAAAGGGTTATTGAAAGCTACAAGGCAAAGTATCCCGGGCTTGACGTGCTTATCTGGTACGACAACGAAAGGATCAACGACATTAATACCCTTTTCAAGTGGGGCAAGGTAAAGCACGGTACTCCGATTATGATCAGTGTGGTTGGCGACGACATCATGGATGTTTCCAAACTGCGAAAATATTTGTTTGAAGGCGCGAGCCCACGGTTCGAGGTGTTCCTGAAAGGGGCTGTGAACCGGACGCTCGATCTTTTTTAAGGTGGTTTGGTTATGGAAGATTTTTATTTTTTCTCAAACGGCGAATACAATGACAAAGGCGACACTGTAGAAATAATCGGTATCCGCGGAAAGCGGATCATTGAGCTTGCCACCCTGAACATTCCCACTTCGCCGGGTTTCATTTTTTCAAACAAGGTTGTGCGGGATCTGCCCAAGGAAACCGGAACGGCATGGCCCATCCTGGAAGAACCCTTTAAGCGGATGGGGCAGGCTTTCGGCAAATATTTTGGCGACCCGAAGAACCCCCTGCTGGTGAAAGTGCTGGAAAGCCCGATGCTGAATATCGTAAACACCCAGTCCATCCACAATGTCGGGCTCTGTGATACCACGGTGGAGGGTTTCGCGTCCTTTGTGGGCGAGGCCTTTGCCTACCACGAGTACAATTACCTTCTGCGGCACATCATCAAACTTGAACTGGAGATTTCCTCTACTGTGGAAAAGGCCCGGCTTGACAAACTCAAGGCTTTTCAAAAGGCTTTGGACGCCGCGAAAACAAAGGCGGCGACCATCGCGGCCATTGCCAAATTCCGGGGGGCCTTTCCCGAGGCGGTTTACAGCGGCGCTTACGAGCAGCTTATGTATGTGATCAATCTTTTCCGTACCGTCATTGAAACGAATCCGACAAGCGAGGATTCGGCACTGCTGATCCAGACAATGGTATACGGGAACTTCAACGACAAGAGCTGTTCGGGCGATTTCTTTACCCACGACATTATTACGGGGGAGAACGCCCTGATGGGCGATTTTTTTACCCAGGCTTTTGACGCGAGCAGCAAGGGCGGCAAGCCCATCGCGAAGATAAATCCCCCCATCCTGAAGCGGCTTGTGGAAATCGGCAAACAGCTTGAAACGAAATTCAAGGAAATCCGGCGCGTGCGTTTTACCGTGGAAAACGGGGAACTGTGGATTATCGACCAGCAGCCGGCCGCCAACAAGTCCACCCAGGCGGAAATCAAGAGCCTTCTTGATTTTTTCGCCGGCGGCATTGTCGATGAAAAGTATGTGATTAACGCCATAAAACCCGGACGCCTGTCGGAAATCCTTCATCCCACCCTGGACCCCCGCTCCGTGTCGAAGTTCCCGAAAGTCACGGGCGGCATCGCCGGTTCCGTGGGGGCGGCGATAGGCAAAGTGTATTTTTCCACAGCCGAACTTCTGAAGGCCTACCGGATCGCCACCCAGAAAAACGAGGATGCGGATTTTATTCTTGCCATGAAATCGACTTATGCCGAGGATGTAAAGGCCATCGAAGTCGCCCGGGGGGTGCTCGCCTCGGAAGGCGGCTACGCCTCGCACGCGCCCGTTGTTGCCCGCAGCCTGGGAAAAGTCGCCCTGGTGTATCCCGGCATCGAATTCAAAAAAGACACCATGGTCATCGGGGGCAAGACAGTCAAAGAGGGCGACTACATAACCCTGAATGTTCCCTACTATGAAGACCCCGCCATCTATGGCGGCAAGGGAACCCTCATGAAACCCACGCCGGAAAACTCCGGCCTCCTTGAGCTTTTGGAGCTTATCCAGAAGCATATAGGGGCTTTCGATGTCCATGCCAACGCGGATCAGCCCAAAGACGCCGCCTTGGCCAAGCTGTTCAAGGCCCAGGGTATAGGCCTGTGCCGGACGGAACACATGTTTTTCAACGAAGAACGTATCCTGAAATTCCGTTCCATGATTATCGCGGACAGCATTGAAGAGCGGCAGAAAATTCTTGACGATCTGAAAAAAGATCAGGTCAAGGATTTTTACGAGATGCTGAAAATCATGGGCAGCCTGCCTGTTACCATCCGCCTGCTGGACGCCCCCCTGCATGAGTTTTTGCCCCACACGAAAGACGGCTACACCGAGTTTACGGCATACATGCAAAAAAGGAAAAAAGGCATTACGGCCGCGCAGATTCAGGAGCGCTGCAACCTGCTCGCCGAAGTGAACCCCATGCTGGGACACCGGGGCGTGCGCGTGGCGATCTCCTACCCGGAAATCTACAACATGCAGATCCGCGCGATTTTTGAAGCGGCCTACCGCCTCAAAAAAGAGGGGATTGAGGTGCATCCGGAAATCATGATTCCCGTCGTCATGACGGCCACGGAAATCAAAATTATCCGCAACGGCAAGAAGATCGAGGGCAAGAGCCTTGTGGGCCTCCGCGACATCGAGGAAAGCGTGCGCAAGGAATTCGGCTTTGAGGAGCCTATCGATTACCAGGTCGGTTCCATGATTGAGCTTCCCGCCGCGGCCCTGCATGCCGGGGAAATCGCCCAGTATGCGGAGTTCTTCAGCTTCGGGACAAACGATCTTACGCAGACCACCAGCGGGCTTTCCCGCGACGATTTCAACAACTTCTTTTCGGACTACAACGAGTTTGACCTCCTGCCGCAGAATCCCTTCAAGGTTCTGGGGGACGGGGTAAAGGAAATGATCAAGATCGCTTCGAACCGCGGGCGCCTGGTGCGGCCGGATATTACCCTCGGCCTGTGCGGGGAGCACGGCGCCGAACCGGAAAATATCCCCTTCGCGCAGGCAACCGGACTGAATTATGTGTCCTGCTCGCCCTATGGGATTCCGATTGCGAAACTCGCGATTGCCCAGCTTAATATAGGAAAAGCGCAGTCCTGAAAAAGCGGGGCATGGACCTAAAGTCCATGCCCCTTTTGTTTTTCCGCCCGAATGGCCAGCGCGGTCTGTGGTTCCTCTTCTTCCGCGTAAGGCAGGCTTACAGGGTTTCCCGCCGTTCAAATTCCACAAGGTTTTGCAGGTTGTCCAGTAACGACAGTTTTATGCCAGCCTCGGGCACCCAGATCGTTTCGCGGTAATTGGAAAGGATGAGAAGCAAAAGCTGCCCGCAGAGTTCGATGCTTTTTGAGCTAATATCCTGGCGGGGAAAGTCTTCGGGGAAAAAGCACCGCTTGATAAACGAGTCAAGGATCAGGGCCGCGTTCCGGTAATGCTTGTAGGCCTTGTAATTCAGGGATGTATCGGCCGGGCAAATTTTTGTTATGGTCATGCTGTCGTAAAAGGATTTTCCAAAAGTTTCCCAAAGCCGGGCGTAGGTTTTGAGTTTGCCCTCAGGAGCTTCCTGTAGAATTTTTTCCAATTGGATG
The DNA here is from genome assembly GCA_031270615.1 of Spirochaetia bacterium. Classification (GTDB taxonomy): domain Bacteria; phylum Spirochaetota; class Spirochaetia; order DTKZ01; family DTKZ01; genus JAISAF01. The sequence continues at coordinate 3,112 of JAISXE010000189.1, read as the reverse complement.
GTGCCCTTCCTGACGCCCCTTTTCGCGCTGTTGTAGCGGAGCCTGCGGGTGCCTTCGGCGCGCAGGTGGATGTTTTCAAGGCTGAAGGTATAGTAAAGGTGCACGCCTTCCAGAATGTCCTCGCGCGCGGCGTACAGGCTGTTTTGCAGGCGCAGCATGAATTCCCGGGAAACCTGTTTTGGCGCGCTGCGGGCGTTTTGGCCCCGCAAGGCAAGGTAATGCTGCGCAAGGCCATGCGCCTCGTTGAGCAGGGTCATCCTGGCGTGGGACCATTCGGATTTGTCCGGATTCCTGTCGGGGTGGTAGAGCATGACAAGCCGCCGGAATGAGGCCTCCAGTTCGTCCCTGTTTGCGGACAGGCTTAGACCCAAAAACGAAAAAGCTTCATCGGTATCCATTTATCTGACAGTATAAATAAGGTGGAAGTGGTTTGACAATAGCCTTCATAGAAAGTATTATAGTATGTGTACTAAATAAAACTTTGATGATAAAGGATGGCAGAATATGGGTGTGGTAAGAGAACTTTTCGATACCTTTAACAAAGGTGAATTCCCTATGAACGGCGGGTATATTGTTTCCGCCTTTTTCCACGAGCAGTCGCTGTATTCAAAATTTGAAATGATCTCCTACAGCAATGTCAAGGACATTTATTCCGCGGACGAAGGGATTACCTTCCAGGCGGACGGCCAGAAAATATTCTGGCTGGTGGAACCTTCCAACTATCCGAGCAAGGCCACCGAGCCGACCTACCGCAACGAGGGAGAGAAAATCCCCTACCGGATGAACGAGGTGGAAATATTCACGACAAAGCGGCAGGACCGCGTTCTTGTCGGAAAAAAACCCGTATACTCCTATACCAGTTTCACCGTCATGAAATCGCGGGGACAGAATTACTCCTATGTGTTTTTCATGGCGGACGATATTGTCCCGACCATGCAGAACTATTTCACAAAATCATTGTACGACCAGGCTGCGGTACCCAACTCCGACGCGAAAAAAGTGGCCCAGTACCTTATTGAGCTGTTCAAGAAGATTATTGTGAAACGGCCTGAATAACTATAGTTCCTTGTGTTCCCGAAAACTATAGTACGGCCCGCCTTTGGTAAAAACTATGTGGTCCAGAAGCCCTATCCCCAGGACTTTGGCCGCTTCCTTTATGCGAACCGTGATTTCCCTGTCCTCGCCGGACGGCATGCAGTTGCCCGAAGGGTGGTTGTGGGCCACGACGACCGCCGCGGCCCTGTCGCACAGCGGATCGGCAAACACCTCGCGCGGATGAACCAGCGCCCTGTTCACAAGCCCCACGGAAACGACGCGGGAGGCGATAACCTCATGGGCGCCGTTTAAGGAGACGCAGAGGAAATACTCCTGCTTTCGGTCCGCGTAGTGTTCGATAAGGGGCAGAATGTCCTTGGGAACGATGATTTTCCTGTGGCCGGGACATAGCCTGCGCCGCGCGAATTCCAGGGCCGCCAGAATAAGCGCCCCCTTCGCCGCCCCCACGCCGGGCAGGGACAGAAGCGTGTCCGCCCTTACCCCGCAGTTCGCCGTGTCCAGAAGGGACACCACGGACGCGGCGATTTTCTCCACGCCCAGAGACTTGTTCCCTGAACCGATAAGAATGGCAATGAGTTCCTGGTCGGACAGGTACTCGGCCCCGAATTTGAAAAGTTTTTCCCGTGGCCGCTGGTCCGTCGGGAGCAGCGACACTTTCTCCATAACAAAAAGATCCTTCATATATATTTATAACAGCAAAAAAAGGGGGTTTGCTTCAAAATTTGAGGCGAAATAATGAAAAAAAAATAAAAAAAGCGGATTTCACGCTTTTCGGGGACAAAAAAGCCGCTGCTTCAGGCGAAACAGCGGCTTGCGGGCCGGAATTCCCGGTTTTTCAGGTCATGCGGACGTGGGAAGGCTGGAGTTTGAGGTAGTGCAGCGCCGTGGTTTTCCGCGAAAGGTCCATAAAAGTTTCGATGATGAGGCTGGGAACCATGAAGTTTTTGTGAAGCTCTTTTGTGGCGACCTCTTTTAAATCCTCCAGGGTTGCGCGCAGGCTGTTCGCAAACGACTTGTGCATGTTTGTGATGACCGTCAGTTCGTGGGGGGTACAGTTTTTCCAGTTTTTGATATCGTCGGCGCTGTCTTTGAGGTATTTGGCTATCTTCTCGTCCAGTTCGGCGGTCTTGGCATCGATAACCTTCAAAAAATCAGTGAGGGTCATGTCTGAAACAAACTGAATGCCGTGGTCTTTTTCTATCTGTGTTACATCCATTGGGCTTCTCCTTGTTCATAAGAAAATTTCTTGCCCTAAGTATACCACATTTGTTTTTCTTTTGCTATAGGGAAAAAGCGGAAATAATAAAATTTTGAACAGCGGCATCGAATGCCGCGTTTGGCGGGGTGGCGCGGGAAAACATACGAGAACCCCCGTCCATGCTGGCGTGCCGCAGGGGGCATCTCCTTCAATCCTTTCTCCTGCTTTTCTCCTGGAAGGAAGCCAGCATATCGATGTGCTGCATGACGCACTCTTGCAGGAGCGGGTCGAGTTTTTTGAAATTCTGCCAGATGCGTTCCAGCCGGGGGTCTTTGCCGGGTTCCCACATATCGCCCTCCCCGGTACGGAGCCAGGCCTCGTTCACGCGATAGGCCAGGCACAGCGTCCTGATAAGCCGCTCGTTTATCCTGCGGACATTTGTTTCAAGCGCTCCCACATGGCCCTGGCTTAAACCGATGTTTTGCCCAAATCCCGCCTGCGAAAAGCCGAGGGTTTTTCTGATTTGCCGGATGCGCTCGCACATTGGCGTGTTTGTTTTGGTTTTTGCCATACAGATAATTTAGCATAAAACCGCGCAATCGCAAATACCGATATTCCAGGGCATCGGCGTTTACTTTTCTCAATCGCATTGATCATTTTGGCACATTTTTTGCGGCTTTGCCGCAAAAAACCCAGGTTGCATGGGCGAGCAGCATCCCGAAGGGATGCGACCAGCCCAGGTTGCATGGGCGAGCAGCATCCCGAAGGGATGCGACCAGCCCAGGTTGCATGGGCGAGCAGTATTTTTGTATCCGCGTAGCGGGTACAAAAATACGACCAGCCGGGCTATCCGCTCCA
>JAISXE010000180.1 GCA_031270615.1 Spirochaetia bacterium | reverse complement strand
TGCCGTTTTTGCCATTGCCCGCGCGTGCCGTTTCCAGTCGGCTACCAGGACTTCCGGCGCGAGCGGCCGGGCGCTTCCGCCACGCGACAGCACCCATTCCAGGACTTTTCCGTACTGGGTGCTGGAAAACGTAATAATAATCCCGTCTTTGGTTTCTTTTATGCGCTGGTCGGCGGCCCAGCGCCTTTCGCTTGCCCACATTTCGGATTCGGCGTAAAAGGCCACGCGGAAGGCATGCCTTTTTGTGCCCGAGAAAACGCCGAAGTAACTGCCGTCGTTGCGCACGCGGTAGTCGTAATCGGCGGGAAGGGTAAAGGTGTCCGCGGTAAGAGATGCGTTTTTTATCCGCGCGACGGAAAAGATGCGGGTGTCTTTGCGTTCTTCCGCCCAGGCGTACAGGTACCACACGCCGTTGTCGAAAAGAAGCTGGTAGGGCCACGCCCTGCGGGGTTTGTATTCGGTATCCCAGCCGCTGCGGTAATCAAAGGCAATGACGCGGTTTTCCCGCAGGGCGCGGGTAATGGTGTCCCAGATTCCGCGGTCAATGGGGGCGAAGGCCGTCTGCGGCACGATGATGCGGTTTTCGTACCAGGAAGGCTGTTTCTCGCCCTTGAGGGGGGCGGTGAGGCTTTCCAGGAGGTCCCGGGCCGCGGCGTACAGCGGGGTACTCTGGTACAGCGAGAGCAGGGTTTTCGCCATGCCCAGGGCAAGCATGTCCTCCGCCGTGGTGTAGCCGGCAGGAATCCTGTAGGTTTTTTCCGTGTAATAGTAGCCCCGCCTCATGGCGTCGTACTCTATGGGGGCGTTCAGCATGTCGCGCATGAACTCTATGTCGCGGCTTATGCTGGACATGCTTGTGTCGTACTCTTTCGCCAGGGACGCCGTGTTTGGATACGATCCGGAGGCGATCCTCCTGTCGATAAAATAAATCCTCGGCAGGGATGTGTTGGGAAGGCTCTTTCGCGTTTTCATGCCCTAAAGTATAGCATATTGGTCTGTCGCGTGGCGATAGACCAATATAAAAAGCCAGCAATTCCGATTTCAAAACGAAAATCACAAGAAATGCGGTTTTTACGAGAACCTGTGCCAAAACCCATTTATAATTTCACTCCAATTCGGAATTTTGGCGCCTTTTTGGCGCTCCCGCGCCAAAAACCGGGCTTTTCGCTGCAATCTTTTGGCTAAAGCCAAAAGGATTTCCGCTGCAATCCCTTGCGCCCCACGGGCTTCTCGGGTTTTGGAACAACCTCACGAAACAAAAATGCGCCCAAAATGAAAAAACGTCGCTAATATCCCCTGTTGAGGCCATACTAAGCCTTGAATTTTTCCGAAATCGGAATTGCTGATAAAAGCAACAGGGCGGTTGGAGGGGAAATCCGCGCAAGGGGCTGGTCGCAATTTTCTTTAAGGCCGTACAAGCAGGCCGTGGGCGAAGCCCCGTGTTGGTGGCGCAAAACGGTCTGCCGCCCATGCATCCCGGCTGGTCGCGATTTGCTTTAAGGCCGTACAGGCAGGCCGTGGGCGAAGCCCCGTGTTGGTAGCGCAGAACGGTCTGCCGCCCATGCGCAAGGGATTGCAGCGGAAAGCCCACAGGATTTGCGGCGGCAAATCCGAGGACTTGGAGCGGAAAGCCCGGTTTTTCGCGGCGCATCCGCGAAAAATGCGCCCAACATCTTCTCTTCACACTGCCTCGCTCTTCACTCTCTGGTAAAAATCTGGTATTCTTGGCGTATCCCTTGAACAGTTTTACGAGAGGAGACTTTTTGATGAAAGCGGTGGAGCTGGCGAAGACGTATGAGCCGAAAGACTTTGAGGATAGGATTTACGAGTTTTGGCGCGCGGGGGGGTATTTTGAGCCGGGGGGCAGGCCGGAGGAGAAGCCGTATGTGATTGTGATTCCGCCGCCGAATGTGACGGGCGTGCTGCATATGGGGCACGGGCTGAATAATTCTTTGCAGGATATTGTGATTCGTTTTCATCGTATGCTGGGGGTGCCGACTTTGTGGGTGCCGGGGACGGACCACGCGGGTATCGCGACGCAGAATGTGGTGGAGAGGCGGCTGCGCGCGAGGGGTCTTGGGCGGCGGGAGCTTGGGCGGGAAAAATTCGTGGAGGAGACCTGGAAGGTGGCGCGGGAACACAAGGCCACGATAATCAGGCAGCTTCAGAAGATTGGCGCTTCCTGCGACTGGACGCGCGAGAGGTTCACTTTGGACGAGGGGCTTTCGCGCGCGGTGCGGGAGGTTTTTGTGGGTCTGTATGAGCGGGGGCTTGTGTACAAGGGGAATTATCTTGTGAACTGGTGCGCTTCCTGCGGCACGGCGCTGTCGGACGACGAGGTTGAACACCAGGAGGTTCAGGGGAAGATGTACCATATCCGCTACCCGTTTGAGGGGGGGGGCGGTTTTGTGGAGATTGCCACGACGCGGCCGGAGACTTTGTTAGGCGACACGGCGGTGGCGGTGAATCCCCATGACGGGCGCTACGCGGGTCTTGTGGGCCGCCGCCTTGTGCTGCCGCTTACGGGAAGGACGGTTCCGGTTATCGCGGATTCCTACGTCGATATGGCTTTCGGCACGGGCGCGGTGAAGATTACTCCGGCGCACGATCCGAACGACTGGGAAATCGGTAACAGGCACAACCTTCCGCGTGTCAATATTCTGACGCCGGAGGGCAGGCTGTCGGAGGCTGTGCCGGAGAAATACCGGGGCATGGACGTGATGGCTGCGCGCGCGGCTGTCGTGGAGGATTTGATCGGGGCGGGGCTGTATGCGGGGGACAGGCCGCACGCGCACCAGGTGGGGCACTGCTACCGCTGCAACACGGTTATTGAGCCTTTTCTTTCGGCGCAGTGGTTTGTGCGTATGCGCGGGATGGCGGACAAGGCGCTCGCGGCATGGCGCGCGGGGGAGATCGTTTTTTTTCCGCGCAAGTGGGAGAACACCTATACGCACTGGCTGGAGAATATCCGCGACTGGTGCGTCTCGCGCCAGCTTTGGTGGGGGCACCGGATTCCTGTGTGGACCTGCGCTTCCTGCGGGGGGACGATGGTTCTGCGGGAAGACCCCTCGGTGTGCGCGGAGTGCGGGAGCGCGGAGATACGGCAGGAGGAGGACGTGCTTGATACTTGGTTTTCTTCCTGGCTGTGGCCGTTTTCGACCCTGGGCTGGCCGGAGAAGACTTGCGACCTTGCGAGGTTTTATCCTACGACGGCGCTGGTTACCGGCTACGATATTATTTTTTTCTGGGTCAGCCGCATGATCATGGCGGGCCTTGAGTTTATGGGGGATGTTCCTTTCCGCGATATTTACATTACCGGCCTTGTGCGCGACCTTCAGGGCCGCAAGATGTCCAAGTCCCTGGGCAACGGCATTGACCCGCTTGAGATTGTCGATGAGTTCGGCGCGGACGCCATGCGTTTTACCCTGGCTTTTCTGGCGGCGCAGGGCCAGGACGTGCTTGTGGGCAGGGAGAGTTTCGGCGTGGGTTCGCGTTTTGCCAACAAGCTGTGGAACGCCTCGCGGTATTTGCTGATGAACCTTGAGGGGCGCGAGCTTCTTGACCCGTCGGCCGTGGAGTTAAGCGGCATTGACAAATGGATTACGCACCGGCTGAACGAGGCCGCGGGGACCGTGTGCGAGGCTTTGCGGAATTACCGTTTTAACGAGGCGGCTTCTTCCTGCTACGAGTTTTTCTGGAACGAGTTCTGCGACTGGTACATAGAGTCGACCAAGCTTTCGCTGAAAAGCGGTGACGAAGCCGAGAAGGACAGGGCCGTGACCCTGCTTGTGGGCATACTGGAAGAGACCCTGCGCCTTCTGCATCCGCTTCTTCCGTTTATTACCGAGGAGATTTACCAAAAGCTTCCTCGGAAAAAGGAGGCCTGCATTACCGCGGCCTTTCCGCGTTACAGCGAAAGCCGAAGCTATCCCGAAGAGGCCGCGGCCTACGGCGTTTTGCAGGAGCTTGTGCGCGGCGTGCGTACCCTGCGCAGCGAGTTTGCCATTGCGCCGGACAAAAAGATCCGCGTGGCCGTGAAGGTCGAGGCGGGGCTTCCCGCGAGGGATTTTCTGGATAAAAGCGCCGGGCTTTTGCGGCTGCTCATGGGCGCTTCGGAGGTTTCGCTCGGCGCGGCGTCCCCTGCGGAAGCGGGCAGCATCGCCACCCTGGGCGCGGGTTTTGAGGCTTTTGTGTTTATCCGCGACGTGATTGACGTGCCGAAGGAAATAGAGCGCCTGAAGAAGGAAATCCGCAAGGCGGGTGAGTATTCGGCCCAGACCGCGAAGAAGCTTTCCAATGAGGGTTTTCTCGCCAAGGCGCGGCCCGAGGTGGTTGCCGAGCAGCGGGCAAAGAAGGAGGAGACGGACAGGCGCATAG
>JAISXE010000165.1 GCA_031270615.1 Spirochaetia bacterium | reverse complement strand
TTCTTTCTTTTTAGGAGGTAGTATATGAGGTATGGAAAACGAATATTGGTATCGGCGTTTGCGCTGTGCGCGGCGTTCTTTTTTACGCAAAGCCTGGCCGCCCAGGAAGAAAAGGCGGTCCTGCGGGAGGTGCGCGGCAACGTGGAGATAAAGGCCCCCGGCGCTGCGGCCTGGGTAAAGGCCACGGCGGGGGACCGGGTGGAGAAAAACACGCTTGTGTCCACCGGGTTCCAGAGCAGTGCGCTCCTTGTAGTAGGGGATTCGCTCATAACGCTGCGGCCCTTAACCCGCCTGAGCGTAGAAGAGATACTCAGGAGCCAGGGCGGGGAGCGGGTGGAACTGCGCCTGCAGACCGGAAGGATGCGGGCCGAGGTAAGGCCGCCCGCCGGGGGAAAAACCGATTTTACCGTCAGGAGTCCCATGGCCACCGCGTCGGTGCGGGGGACTACCTTTGAGTTTGACACGCAGCGCATTAGGGTTGAGGAGGGGCGTGTGGCGTATTCGCTTGCCGCCGGCGGCAGGAGGGGGAGGTCGGTAGGCGGCGGCGGGGCCGGTTACGTGGACGAGGTCGCCAACACCGTGGTAAGCCCGTTTACGGCCGCGGCGGAACTCCTCACGCCGGCTCCTCCGGTTGGAAGCGCCTCCGGGGGCCCCCAGGGGGACAACGCCCCGACGCTTACGCCTTCGGGAGCCGATGTGGGCCTGGGTTTCGCGTGGGAATAGACACCGCCGCCGGCCGCCTGCGAGGGGCCTTGCCGCTTTTCTTTGTTGTTCCAGGCGGCAGCCCCGAAGCGGGCCGGCCCCTTCGGGCGGCGCGTACGCTATCCCAGGGCAACAGCGCTTACCAGCACTATATAAAAGTGAGTTGCGCGAAGCGCAAATAGCCCGCGGGGCACAAGGGATAGAAGCGGAAATCCTTTTGGCGCAGCCAAAAGATTGGAGCGGATAGCCCGGTTTTTTGCGCCTGGGGCGCAAAAAATGTGCCAAAATGATCAATGCGATTGAGAAAAGTAAACGCCGATGCCCTGGGTCCCCCAGCGCGCGATTGACAAATTTCCGCGAAAGGGGGAAAATTATGGAAAAGGAGTGTGTAATGGTTGCATACAGGACATCCATGAAGGATGAGGTAAAGACGGCCCTGCGTGGCGGGCCGGGGGCATTGACAATGACGGACCTGACTGCGGGCACGGGTACCTGCAAAAACTGCAGGCTGCTTTCGCTGGTCGATATTCCGCCGGGGGCTGGGATCGGGCGGCACGACCACCAGACGGAGACGGAGTATTATATCATGCTTGAGGGCAGTGCCGAAGTCGAGGACGGGGGCACAATGGTAACCGTTGGCCCGGGCGATGTTGTCATCACGGGGGACGGCGCGGCCCATTCGATTACAAATACCGGCACGAAGCCGGTTAAGATGATTGCAGTCATCGTTACATATTAAAAAAGGAGATTTTTATGAGCGAGAAATTCAGGGACAGCCAATGGGACCGGCACGGCGTTATCGACGGGATTTTGAAACCAATCCAGATTCCGAAAATGGCCCGCGTGGCGCAGGAGTTTGAAGACACGACGATCCGCGACATTCCCGGCGCCGTTGCGAAGGAGTTTGACAAGCAGGAAATCGCCCAGACGGTGAAGCCCGGGATGAGCGTCGCCATTACTGCGGGAAGCCGGGGCGTTGCCAACATTGCCGTTATTTTGAAGGAAGTGGTGGCCCAGCTTAAAAAACTGGGGGCGAAGCCGTTTATTTTCCCCGCTATGGGCAGCCACGGCGGCGCGACTGCGGAGGGCCAGCTCGAAATGATTAATGGCTACGGCATAACCGAGCAGGCTATGGGCTGCCCCATCAAGTCGAGCATGGAAACCGTTGTCATCGGGAAAACCCCGGAGGGGAAGCCCGTTTCCATTGACAAGCACGCGAGCGAGGCGGACGGCATTGTGGTCGTGGCGCGGGTAAAGCCGCACACCGCTTTCCGGGGAAAATACGAAAGCGGCCTTTTGAAGATGCTGGTTATCGGCATGGGGAAACAGAAGGGCGCCGAAAGCTGCCACGACGAGGGTTTCGGCAGGATGGCGTATAACGTGGAGACCTATGGCGATGTGATTATGGCGAAAACGAAGATTCTTTTCGGCCTTGCCCTTGTGGAGAACGCCTTTGACAATACCTGCCATGTCGAATCCGTTGTTACGGCGAAGTTCAAGGAGCGGGAGGCCGACCTTCTTGAAAAGGCCAAGGCCTGGATGCCGAAGATTTATATTCCCAAGTTTGACATTCTGATTGTCGATCAGATCGGCAAGAATTTCTCCGGCGACGGGGCAGACCCGAATATCACCGCCACCTACTGCACGCCCTACGCTTCCGGCGGGCCGGAGTTCCAGCGCTATGTCATTCTTGACCTTTCCGAGGAGACGCACGGGAACGCTATCGGCCTTGGCCTGGCGGATTTTTCGACCAAGAGGGCTTTCGACAAAATGGATTTCGACGCGACCTATCCCAACGGGTTCACATCGACCGTTGTGTCCGGCGTCAGGGTGCCCGTTATCCTGAAGAGCGACGAGCTTGCCATAAAGTCGGCGATTTTCGCCACCACGAATATCGACAAGCTAAAGCCCAAAATTGTCAGGATAAAAAACTCTTCCCATATCGAGGAGATTATCATTTCCGAGGCCCTGGCCGGGGAGGCGGAAAAACATCCCAAGATGAGGCTTCTGGAAGAACCTAAGGATGTCGTCTTCGACAGGGACGGGAACCTTCCCGATATTGGCGGGAAGCACTGACGGAAAACCGCGAGGCAAGCTCCGGGATAGCCGCTGATATGGATGCCAGGATTTTGTATCCATGTCAGCCGGTGAAGAAAACCACTGACCCCTCAAAGACGGCGAGAAGACAAAATTTTTCTCTTTATCTTTTGTTAGTGCTGTCCTTGAGGGGTCCGTGGTTTAATTCTTAACCACGCGCCCCCCTTCGAGACAAATCAGCGGATAAAGTTTGTGCGGGCCCGGCGCTCGCTGCTCGCGGGAAAGGGGATGGTGGATTTTGTCGCGTCGATGATTTTTAAAAGCCAGGCCATGGCCTGGGCGTTTTTGCGCAGGGTTTGGAGGCCCTCCTCGTCCTGGGAAACCTCCCCCTGCTCCATGCCGAAGACCACGGTCCAATACTGCGAAGGGGGAATGACCATTTCGGCCAGATTCAGGAAATTATTCAACTGGTGTATGGTGTCCACCGCGCCGGCGCGGCGGGCCACGGCGACCGATGTTCCCACCTTCGATTTCAGGTATCGCCTGCTTGTATAAAAAAGCCTGTCCAGAAAGCACTTCATCGCGCCCGCGATACCCGCGTAGTAGGTGGGCGCGCCCAGGATAAGGCCGTCCGCGACGCGTATCCTGTCCGCGCAGGCGTTCAGGCAGTCCTGCGTTATGGCGCAGTGGTTGTCCTCGGACCTGGAGCAGTACCCGCAGCCGTGGCAGCCGTGGATGTTTTCCTTCCCGATATTCAGGATTTCGGTTTCGATGTTTTCTTTTTTTAATTCACCGGCCATCAGCTTCAGTGCCAGCAGGGTGTTGCTGTCATTCCTGGGGCTGCCGTTTACGGCAATGACTTTCATTGCACCACCCGGGGAACGACTATCATCTCGCGGCTCCTGAGCGAACGCAGTATTTCGCCGGAATTGTAGTAGCGGTTGCGGCCGACCATGGAAAGCTCGTCCGCGTAGCGGAAGCTGTTCACGCTCCAATCGTTGGGAATGGGGTCATAGGCGACAAGATACTCGCCGTTCAGGCTGTAGCCCTTTACCACGATATAATGGCCCACCTCGTCGTTGTAGTATTTCCCGAACATGCTTTTGTCCGGATTCGTTTGGGACTGCGTCAGGCCGCCGGTGTGGATAAGGATAATGGCGATGCTGCCCGCGTCGATTGTGTCCTTTATGTCCTGCACGGAGCGGAAGGGGCGGGTCTCCACGGGAATCCCCTCGGCCCGCGCGACTTTCAGGATGTCCGCGAAACCGATGCCGCCGTTCCCCTGCCAGCCGACAGTCTGGCGCACGTCCGCCACGGACTGGTATTTCCCCAAGGCCCAGCCAATGGCCATGGACGCCACGGCTGGCCCGCAGTTGGAGGACGATCCGGTATTGTACTGGGTACGGTACCAGTTCAGGTTCGCGGGAAAGGCGTCCGCGTGGATTGTGGGAAGGGGGCTGACAAAGACGGAATAGTAATGTTCCACCATCTCGTCGTCCACAACCGTCAGGCCGTAATAGCCGGGATTCTTGAAGCGGACTTTCGTCAGGAACTGGTCGGACTCGCTGAAATCAAGAGGCGCCGCCTCCACGCTGGGGTAGCGGGCCACCTCGGCAATGCTGCCGTCCACGATGAAAACGTCGTCCGGGGACGCGAGGGTGGCGAATTTTGTTATAACGTTCCCGCTGGTCAAACCGGGATGCGGCACGTCTATGTACAGGGGGTTCGACTTGTACAGGACGCCGCCCGTGTCGCGGGCCGTCAGCCGCACGACATAGGTTTTGGGGCTTGTGTACTCGTAGCTCGGATTGGGGCGGAACCCCCGCTTGCCGTCGCCGAAATCCCATTCAATGGACTGAAGCTCTTCCTCCGGGGGGCTTACGATGGAAAACTGGACGGTTATCCCCGGCCTGTTTTTGTCCCCGCTGTTTCTGCTCTCAAAAGCGATAACGGCGTTTTTCGTCGCGCGCGCCCTGGAGGCAGCCGCCTGTTTGGGCGGCGGCCTTTTGGCCAGGTTTTCCAGGACGGTTTTTGTATTGCCAAGGGAAGGAATGCGGATAAACGTTCCTGCCTGGATGCGGTTCACGTCCTTGATATTGTTGTAAAGGGCCAGGGCCTCATACGGGATATTGTACGAATAGGCGATTTCCGACAGGGTTTCCCCGGGCCGGGTATGGTACTCGATGTCTTTTGTCCTGTCCGCTTCCTGGTTCCCCGTCCCGGTCTGCAATTCCCCGTCTTTCAGGCCCGACAGCATGGCCCAGGTTTTTTCCTCCGAGGAGGGCAAAACCACCACCGAGGAAGCATACATATCGCCCGAACCCGCCTGGTCCCCGGATATGGTGTTGAGGGTGGAGACGAAATTCGCCGGGGGGAGTTCCGGGGAGTTTATGGCATACGACACAAGGATGACGGCGCCAAGCAGAAAAAAGCCAAGGCATAGCCATCCCGCGGTTTTGTGCAGGGCTTCCCCTGCCCTTCCCGCGCCGGGAAGCATCCGCCGCCTGACAGGCTTCTGTTTGTAAAGAAATCCGTGCATCACGATTCTCCAAAAACTCCTTCTACTACTTTAAATATTCGGAAGAACCACGGCAAAATGAAGATATACGCGACAAGTTTCAGGCCTCAAGGCGTTTGCCTTCAATAATGCCTTCCCCCGAATGCGCCCCGATCAGATTTCCGGCCCCGGCGCGCTGCTGTACGATGTCCCCGCCTCGTCCCTGAAAGGGATGAATTTCACATGCAGCCCGTTATACACGTCCCTGCGGCTCAACGTAACCCCGTCGGCAGTCGCCGTCTTTTTGACCTCCATGATGTACTGCCGTCCCGGAGGGCCAAGCGGCAGCACCATGGTACCACCTTCCTTGAGTTGTTTCAAGAGGGGCGGCGGGATGTGGTCAATGGCGCAGGTAACGATAATCTTGTCAAAAGGGGCGTATTTTTCCCAGCCGTAGTACCCGTCGCCGAGCTTCCTGTTGATGGAACCATAAGCGGGATAGCTTTTTTCAAGATCGCGGTACAGCTTGTCGGTTTCGATGAAGAGCGGTTTGATGATTTCGATGGTATAGACTTCCTGGCTTAAATACGCGAGGATGGCGGACTGGTAACCGGAACCCGTCCCGATTTCCAGGACCCTGTCAGTCGGCTGGATGTCAAGCGTGGTCGTCATCATCGCGACAACATCGGGATCCGTGATGGTTGCCCCATAGCCTATGGAAAGCCATGTGTCCATGTACTCTTTGCCCCGGTTGAAGTCCCGCACGAAATGCTCGCGCGGCGCAAGGAGAAAGGCCCGCACATCCGCCTCGTGTTTGAGTTCCTTGGTGTCGACAAACTTCATGGCGAGGTCCCAGCGCTGGTCCAGGAAAACCGGGGAATCGCTGCGGTTGTTTTTCATCCAGGACATCCAGACTTCCTTTGTCCCGAGGGGCATGGACCTCGCGATGCCCGGCCCATCGTATTTTTCCACGCCGGGCAGGGTCTCGTAGGCAAGGCCGTATTCCGGGCTGTTGACCCCAAAGGTTACCGCGATTTTCGCCGCTTCCTGCACTGCCGACTGGGCCGCCACTTCCTCGTATGACATGACCCGTTCCGATTTTGAGGACACAATGGCCGGAAGCGCCAGGCCAAATATAAACCCAAGGAAAAGCCCCACGAAAAGAATCGCGACAATGCCCGCAGAGACCGTCGTCCTGAAAAAGCTCATTAATTTTCACCAACTAAAACGAAAGATTTCTATAAATGTACGGCAAAACGACAGGGGATGTCAAGCGGCGGCGTTCCCGGGCCAGGGCATCGGCGTTTACTTTTCTCAATCGCATTGATCATTTTGGCACATTTTTTGCGCCCCCAGGCGCAAAAAACCCAGGTTGCATGGGCGAGCAGCATCCCGAAGGGATGCGACCAG
>JAISXE010000162.1 GCA_031270615.1 Spirochaetia bacterium | reverse complement strand
CTTTTTGTAATACTCCTCCGTGGCGTCCACCACCTTCAGGTTTTCCTCCACAAGGGTCTTGCGTTTTATCGACAAAGGAATAACCTGCCTGATGGTATCCACGGCGATGATGCCTGTCGCCAGGGCGTACAGCACGATGCCCGCAACCGTCGCCGCGGCCACCGCGCCCGCCTGCTGCGCTATCTCCGTCAGCGGCGCGTACAGGGCCTTTATATCCGCCCGCTTTACCCTGCGGTCAATAAGCGAGGAGTTTATCAGCACCGTGCCCCCGGGCAGCACCTCGTCCTCGAAGGAATCCAGGGACGGCCCGTTCATGGCAATAAAAAAATTCGGGTTGTCGACCAGGGGAGAGCCTATTTGCCCGTCTGAGATGATGACGCCGGCGTTTGCCGTGCCCCCGCGCATTTCCGGGCCGTAGGAGGGCAGCCAGGAAGTGTTGTGCTTTTCCGCTATGGCGCAGTTCGCAAGGAGTATGCCGCCGGACAACACGCCCTGCCCGCCGAAACCGGCCAGTTTGACAAGCTGTTCGGGAATATGGGCTTCCTTGGGTTTGATGGAAATGTTTTTTTCGGCAGTGAAAAGCTTTTTCATTTCATCGTCGGGAATCGGCCGCAGGGCATCGTGCTGCACGCCCGCCTCTTTGTTGCGGAAATTTTTTACCGGGAAAATCGGCTCTAGTTTGTCGATTATCCATTTGCGCGCGTCTATGGGCTGCATCTTCCAGTTAATCGGGCAGGGCGAAAGAAGCTCCACAAAGGAGAAGCCTTTTTTCTCCACCTGGTTCACCAGGGCCTGCCTGATGGCCTTCTTCGCTTTCAGAATCCGGGGGCCGTTGGCCAGGGATACCCTCTCGATAAAAACGGGCGCTTCCAGGTTGTTGATGATCTCGCACATGGTCAGCGGAAAACCGTCACGGCCCGGCGAGCGGCCAAAGGGGGTGGTCAGCGTCTTCTGGCCCACGATGGTCGTCGGCGCCATCTGCCCGCCGGTCATGCCGTAAATCGCGTTGTTGACGAAAAACACGGCCATGCGCTCGCCTCGGTTTGCCGCGTGCATGATGGCCCCCATGCCGATGCCGGCAAGGTCCCCGTCTCCCTGGTAGGAAATCACGATTGAATCTTCCCTCGCGCGGGCCAGGCCGGTACCCACGGCGGGCGCCCGTCCGTGGGCGCACTGGACATTGCCCGTGTCAAAATAATAATACGCGAAGACGCTGCACCCCACAGGCGAGCAGAAAATCACCCGATCCTGGATCCCCAGCTCGTCGATAACCTCCGCTATCAGCTTGTGCACGTTGCCGTGGCCGCAGCCCGGACAGTAGTGCGTGTTTTTTTCTCCCGGTCCGCCTTTGCGGACAAACTCGTCATAAAATGTTTTTGGTTTTGCGTGTTTTACCATAATTTACCCCCGCAGGTCCTTAACGGCGCGCTCGATAATGTCCTGGGTGGAGGGGACCTTGCCTCCCATCCAGTTGTAGCGCAGAACGGGAACCGCGCAGCGCAGGGCCAGTTCCACGTCGTCGGCCATTTGGCCGTTGTTCAGTTCCACTACAATCGCGGTTTTGATTTTCTTCCCCAGCTCGCCCAGCCTTTTGGACGGGAAGGGGAACAGCGTCTTGGGCCGCAGCAGCCCCGCCCTGATATTGTTCTTCCGCAGGACGCCCAGGGCGGACAGGCACAGGCGCGCGCATACGCCGAAAGCCACAAACAGAAAATCCGCGTCTTCGGTTTCGTATTCCTCCCATTCGGTCAATTCCTCGGCGACTTTTTTGTACTTCGCGTCAAGATTCCAGTTATGGGTGGAAAGAAGCTCGGTATTCATCAAAATGGAAGACACCAGATTCGGTCTGCTTTCCCTGTCGCCGTACAGCGCCCAGCCGTGGCGCGGCGCGTGCTTTACCTCGTCCGGCAGGGCCACGGATTCCATGATCTGGCCGATGTAGGCGTCTGCCAGGACAAAAACAAGCATCCGGTACGTCTCCGCGATCTCAAAGGAGCGGTAGGTGAAATCGCACATTTCCTGCGCGGAAAAAGGCGCCAGGATGATATTCCGGTAGTTGCCGTGGCCGCCGCCCTTCACCGTGGCGTTGTAGTCGCTCTGCTCCGGCCAGATGTTGCCAAGCCCCGGTCCCGCCCTTTGGACATGCACGATAACCGCCGGCAGCTCCGCCCCGGCGATATAGGAGATCCCTTCGGCCATCAGCGATATGCCGGGGCCGGAGGAAGCGGTCATGACCCGCACGCCGGCCGCCGCCGCCCCGTAAAGCATGTTGACGGCGTTTACCTCGTCCTCCGCCTGCAAAAAGCAGTTTCCGGTTGCGGGAAACTGCTTTGCCGCCATGTGGGCAACCTCGCTCGCCGGCGTGATGGGATACCCGAAAAAGTGAGTCGCGCCTCCCAAAAGCGCGCCGAAAACGACCGCCTCGTTTCCTTTTATGAGCTGTTTTTCCATGTTTATTTACCACCCTTTCCGTCTTCTTTTATGACGGTAATCGCTTCCGGCTCAGGGCAGATGTAAAAACACAGCCCGCAGGCCGTACACCCGTTCTGGACAAAGCGGGTAAACTGGTATCCGCTTTTGTTCAAATGGGAACCTTGTTCGAGGGAATGGGTCGGACAGGTTTCTATGCACAGGCGGCAGGCCTTGCACCTTTCGTCCGAAATTACTATGTGATTGGCCATTTATATCCCTCCAAAATAATCATCGATTTGCGTTCCGAAGAAATTGATGCCGCTGAGTTTCTGGATAACCCCGTCCGGAACTTTTTGCACATCCAGCCTGTGCCCCGGACAGCCAAGCCGCCCGCATACCAGTACCTTGTTTTTTCCATCGGGCAGAATAAGCTGGATATGCTTCTGCTCGCCGCAGCCCGGCTCCCCGCAGTGATCGCCGGCCATGAGGTTTGTCCCGCATTCGGGACAAAACGCATCGACAACCACGGCGGCTGCCAGCTCGGGAAAAAAATCGAAGAGTTTTTTGTGGCTTCCCCAGAAAGCGTCAATAAAAAAACTGCCTTCCTGTTTTCCGATTTTAACGTGGATTTTGATTGCCGGTTCACCGTGGATCTTAACGGTGTCCACCATAAGGCTGTGCCCCTGCGGGCAGCACACTTTCTCGACCACAAGAAAGTTCTTGCCCTGCCGCGCGATGTATTTTATCCCCTCCGGCAGAACATCCAGAAACTCTTTCGGGATTTCATTATGCACAAGTTCCATACATGATACCTCCTTATTTTTTTATTTATATTCCATTACTTCCGCTTTCCCCTGTAAAATCCGGTTGCCGTTGTAGGCCAGGGCAAATATCTCGTTTTCGCCGGGATAGACATACACGGGGGCCAGAAATTCCACCTGCGCGCGGATGTCGCCGCTGAATGTCTCGCTGTGGGCTATTCCCCCGGTCAAAAGAACCGCGTCTATTTTTCCTTCCAGGACGACCGCCATAGCGCCGATTTCCTTCGCCACCTGGCGGACCATCGCGTCCCGGACCAGTTTTGCCCGCGCGTCCCCGGCGGCAGCCCGCTCCTCCACCTCGGCGGCGCTGTTCGTGCCTAGGTAAGCGACATAGCCGCCTTTGCCGGTAATCATTTTCAGCACCTCCTCGCGGGTGTGTTTCCCGCTGAAGCAGGCCTCCGCCAGGGCGGCGGCGGGAAGCGTCCCGCTGCGTTCCGGCGAAAACGGCCCGTCCCCGTTTAAGGCCTGGTTCACGTCAATGACGCGCCCCCTGCGGTGCGCCCCAACGCTGATCCCGCCGCCCAGATGCGCCACAATCAGGTTGAGGTCCTCATAGCGGGCGCCGGTCTTTTCCGCGTGGATGCGGGCCGTGGCCTTCTGGTTCAGGGCGTGGAAAACCGAAACCTTCGGAAACAGGGGGTGCCCCGAAATCCTCGCGACATCCTCAAGCTCGTCCACCACCACAGGATCGGCGGTGTACGCCTTTGCGCGGGGAAGCATCAGGGTCAATTCGTGCGCGATAAGCCCCCCCAGGTTGCTGGCATGCACGCCGAACGCGCCGGTCTTCAAATCGTGAAGCATGGCGGCGTTTACTTCCAGGATCCCCGACTTTACCGGCTTCGTCAGCCCGCCCCGGCCCATGATAAGGACAATGGCGTTTAACCCGATTCCGCCTTCTTCCAGGGTCTTCAGAATGGCGGCCTTCCTGAAACCGAACTGGTCGGTGATGTTCTTAAAAGGGGAAAGCTCCTCCACGCCGTGCGGTATCGATTTGTCCACGAGCTTTTCCATGTCCCCCCGTGGAGGCACAAGGCCGCGGTAGACGCCTATCTTCGTGGAAGTCGAACCCGGATTTATCGCCAGGATTAGGTTGTCTTCGCTCATGGCAGCGCTCCTGTTCCGGCGCAGGCCGCCAGGGCGATGGAATACAGTTTGGATTTTTCCGAATCGGCGCGGGAGGTAAGCACGATGGGCGCCTTTGCCCCGATGATGATTCCCGCAGTCAGGGCGCCACCCAAAAAGACCAGGGACTTGTACAGAAGGTTTCCCGCCTCAATATCGGGAACAAGGATAATGTCGGCGTTTCCCGCCACCTCGCCGGCGATGTTCTTGTGCGCCGCCGCTTCTTTCGAGACGGCATTGTCCAGGGCCAGAGGCCCGTCCACTACGCAGCCCTTGATTTGCCCCCGGCGGTTCATCTGCGCCATCATGGCCGCGTGAAGCGTCGCCTCCATCTTCGGATTCACTGTTTCCACGGCGGCCACAGCCGCGACCTTGGGATTTTCCTCGCCAAGCCGGTGAAACAGCGACACCGCGTTATTCAAAATGACGAGCTTCTCCTCCAGCGCCGGGGCGATATTCATGGCCGCGTCGGTAACGCAGAAAAGTTTCGCGTAATGCGGGGACTCGAAAATCCCCGCGTGGCTGAGGAGCTTCCCCGTGGGAAGCCCGCTTTCCTTGTTCAGCACCGCCCTCAAAAGGGTCTCGGTCGAAACAAAACCCTTCATAAGAATCTGCGCCGAATTCTCCCGCACCAGGGACACAGCCTTTGCCGCGGCCCCCGCAGGATCGGCAATGTCGATAATCTCCGATTTGGAAACGTCCAGCCCGATCTTGGCCCCCATCTCCTCAATGGCCCGCCTGTCCCCCACAAGCAGGGCCTCGGCGATGCCCGCTTCGGCAGCCGCGCGCACGGCCTCCAGCACCGGCAAATCCGCCGCCCCCGCGACGGCGATGCGGCTCTTCTTCCCGTTTTTTGCGGCCTGCATAAGGCCGGACAATTCTTTTACCATGTCAAAACACCTCCCTTATTAAAATATACCATAAAAAAAGCCGTCTTGCCCGCAAAAAGATTTTTGAGATTTTTGGCAAAATCCAAAAAAAGGAATGAATTGAGCCTGTACCCAAACCCTGGGTAGGTGGGGGAAGCCTCCCCCACGCTCCAGCCCGGGATGAATGGGCGAGCAGCGATTTGCTAAGCAAATCGCGACCAGCCCTGCGGTCTTCCGCTACCCTGGATGCATGGGCGAGCAGCGCGCGGAGCGCGCGACCAGCCCCCTCTACGGGGGTTTGCCACCCCCGTAACGCCCCCGGATCACCGCAAGGAGGAAATCCCCTGGGGTTTTGGAACAGCCCCTATCGCTCCGGCCCGGGATGCATGGGCGGCAGACCGTTCTGTTTCACCAACGCGGGGCTTCGCCCACGGCCTGCTTGTACGGCCTTAAAGAAAATTGCGACCAGCCCTGCGGGCGCGCTTCGCGCCCCTTCCAATCCATGCCTACAGGAAACAGCCCCACAGGGGCTGTCCACGGTTTTTCCAGATGTTGAACAGGCTCTTACCAGCCAGTATAGGATGAAAAGCCGCATGTGTTCAAGGCGGGCAATTTTTGCCCTGCAAAAATTGCCCCGGAAATTGCGAGGGGAATCGCGTGATAGCCCCCAGTGTTCTACCCGCTTACAACAACCTGCCTGAATGCAGCGCGATTGCCTGCAATCGCAGACGCGGTTTATCGGCCTTCCGCGATTTCCCTGGTTGCAGGGCAATTTTTGCCCTGGCAAAAATTGCCCCCGGAAATTGCGGGAGAAATCGCGTGATAGCCCCCAGTGTTCTACCCGCTTACAACAGCCTGCCTGAATGCAGTGCGATTGCCTGCAATCGCAGTC
>JAISXE010000148.1 GCA_031270615.1 Spirochaetia bacterium | reverse complement strand
TTGCGGCGTAAAACGCCGCAAACCGGGCTTTTCGCTCCAATCTTTTGGCTAAAGCCAAAAGGATTTCCGCTGCAATCCCTTGCGCCCCACGGGCTTATCGGGTTTTGGAACAACCTCGAAATAAAAAAAAATTTGTCTCCCTGTCCGTGATGTCCGTGTCTTTCAGCGGTCTGTGAGGTCCGTGGTTGTCTTCCTTCCCGTGCTTTCAGCGGCGGTACTCCACGGCGGGGAAAAGTTTTTTCAAAAAAGCCGCCGCGTCCTGCGGCAGCGGTGCCTCGGCCTCAAGCGGGGGGAAGGAAAGCCTGGCCGCGTGGAGGATGTACGCCCCCCCGTGGGGCGCCCCCGCGAGGGGGCGGCCGCCGTATTTGCGGTCCCCGGCGAGGGGGTGCCCGTGCAGGGCCGCCTGGCTGCGGATCTGGTGGGTCCTCCCGCTGCGGATGCGGATCTCGCAGAGGGTACAGGAAGCGGAAGCGGAAACGGCAAGCGGGCGGACCTCCGTCAGGGCCGTTTTCCCGGCTTTCGCGCCCGGGGCGGCGCCTTTTGTGACGCGGTTTTTCGTATCGCGCACGAGGCTGTCCTCCCAGGTTTGCGCCGCCGCCAGGCGTCCTTCCAGAAGGGCGTAGTAGGTCTTTGTGATTTTTCCCCCGCGCAGTGCCCAGGTGAAGGCCCGCGCGCCCTCGATGGATTTTGAAAAAAACACAAGGCCGCTTGTGTTCCTGTCCAGGCGGTGGAGGGGGGCGGGGGAAAACGCCAGGGACCGCGGCAGGCGGGGCGCGAGCCAGGCTTTGACATGCCCGTCCAGGGAGGCCGCGCCCTGGCTCAGAATGCCCCAGGGTTTGTTCACCGCAAAAAAATTCGTGTCCTCAAAAACAACCTGGAAACGGAAACCCGCCGCCTCGCGGGCACCTGGCCCCGGCGCGGCGGCCCGCCCCGCTTCCAGCCGCGGGGAAAAACCGGGAAGCATTTTCACGCTTATGGCATCGCCTTCGGCCACGCGGTAGTCCTGGCGCACCTTCCTGCCGCCCACGCGGATGTCGCCCCTGCGCAGGGCCGCGAACAGGGCGGCCAGCGGCACGCCGGGAAAGCAGGAACGCAGGATGCGGTCGATTCTTTTGCCCGCGTCGTTGGAACCGGGCCGGAGTATATGACTTTCCATGAAAAATAGTGTATCATAAAAGCCTGTTATGTACCGGATATTGATGGACAATCTGTATACTCTCCTGAACAGCTCGGTTTTCCTGAGCGGTTTCTTCTCGTGGTTTCTCGCCCAGCTTATCAAAACCATTGTGGAAGTCAGCCGGGGCAGGAACCCAAGCTCCCGCGACATTCTTGAATCCCTTGTGTGGAAAACCGGCGGAATGCCCTCCAGCCACTCCGCCCTGGCCGCGTCGCTGGCTACCTCCCTCGGATTCACCGAAGGGCTTGACTCGCCGGTTTTTGTCGTCTCCCTGTTTTTCGGGATACTGACAATCCGAGACGCGATGGGCGTGCGCAGGGCTGCGGGCAACCAGGCCCAGGCGCTGAACCAGTTGATCGAGGAACTCCACCAAAAACTGGACACAAAATCCAAAGCTGTCAAGGAAGTGCATGGCCACACCCCGGCGGAGGTTTTCATCGGGTGCCTCCTGGGTTTCTTCATTGCCATGGCCTTCTGCATTTAGGTGCGCGATGCGGATACCTGTTTTCCCCGCCGCGGCCACCGGCCGCGCTTTTCCCCTCGGGGGGCGGCCCTTTCCCGCCGTGGCGGCAGCGGCCTGCATCCTGGTTTTCCTGATCGGGATGGGGGCCTCGTTTTTTCTCCCCGTTTTTTGGGGCCAGCCCTGGCGCGGGTATTATACGGTTCTGCTTGACGCGAAGGCCGATATCGGCGAAATATCGAAAACGCTCGCGGGGCGCGGTTTCGGGGATTTCATATCGGCGGCCACGGCCACCGTGGAAATTTCCGATTACGGCAGGATGGAGGAGCTGCCCCTGCCCGATATTCAGAAGCGGCTCCCCCCGGGGGACCCCCGCCTGGACGCTTTTTTGAAAGGCGCCCCGGAAATTTTCCGGGGCGTCGGCCAGAACGCCTCGGAAAACGCCGGGGAAAGCCGCCACATCCTGTACTTCCCCTCGGCGGCCAGCCCTTTCGCCCTGGCCTGGAGGCTCGCCCCGGCGCTGGATGGCTATTCCTGGAGCATTGTGGAATGGCATACGGGAAGGAGGCTCGTCCTGCTTTTTCTTTTCTGCGCCATTGTCGCGGCCTGCGTGTTTTTCCACCCCGGTCTGCGGCCCGCAGCCCTCGTGCTGGCCCTGCCCTGGCTGAGTTTCCTTGTCCACGGGGACCCCGCCGTCTTTGCCGCGGGGGTCTTCGCGTATTTTGCCCTTGTGCATCTGACGGAAAAAGCCGTCGCCTGTTTTGACGGCCGTCTGCCCCCCTGTGGGGAAGGCAGGCCGAAATCCCCGCTGAAGGATTTTCTCCCGCGCTCGGCGGACGGGGCCGTTCCCCTGGCCGCCGCCGCCTGCCTTGCCGGCCTTTCCGGCGGGGGGATGCTGCCGCTTGTCCCCCTGGCCTGCGGCTTGGCGGGAAGCCTTGCCCTGGCGTTTCTTTTGGCGCTGCACAGGCGTTACGCGTGCGCGCGCCGGGAACACCGGCTGTTCATGCCCCTGCCGATACTGCCCCGAAAGTGGAAGGGGAAAAACCGGGCCAGGGCGGATATGGCCCCCCTTGTGCTGGCCCTGTGCCTGATGGCCGTTCCCCCTGTCTTCCGGGCCTCGGGCGCGGGCGCGTGGCTGATTCCCAGGCCGCAGGAGGTCCCGGGGATAAGCGGCTTTTCCCGGGAAAACCTGCGCCGCCTCTGGGCCTCCGGCCCGGACACGGGCATACCGGATTTTTCCGACTACCTGTGCCACCGGGCCTTCCAGCAGGGTTTTTTCTACGGGTACCCGGAGGAGCTGCCCCTGCCCGACACGAGAATCACGCTGCCGCGCTACCGGGAGGAAGGCGAAACCATAAAAAGGACGGAAGACACCCTCCTCACGTTTGACGAAATATGGTATAACCAGGAACTGGAAAGAGCGGAAAGCCCCGGGCTGGCGAACCTGCTGTTGCGGCAGGGCGCCGCGAAAATATCGCTCGAAACGGCCTGGCGCGTCAGGATGGACTCCGCCTGGGTCCTGCGCTACACGCTTATCGTCGCGCTGGGGCTTTTAGTCTTTGTGCTGCTGCGGGCGGGACTTTCCCTGGATTCCGCGCTTTGCATGAAGAATTTTAAGATCAGGAGAAAACGGCAGGAAGCATGAACGTTATGTGGAAAACCTTTCCCAAAGGGGGCCTGGAGCCCCGGCAGATGAAAAGCCGCATCAAAGACAGGGCCGTGTGGAACGCTTCCATTCCGGCCCTCTGCATTGTGCCGCTCCTCCAGCACAGGGGGGAACCCGCCACCTGCCTTGTCCGCCCCAGGGAAACCGTCAGGGAGGGAATGCTGATCGGCCGCGCCGATTCCCCGGACAGTTGCCACGTCCATTCCCCCGTCCCAGGTACGGTGAAATATGTCGAGGAGATTACCCTCCCCTGGGGCGACAAAACCCCCGCCGTTTTCATCGAACTGGGCGGGGAGTTCAACCGCCTGGGCAAGGCCGTCTATACGCACCCCTGGGAAGGCATCCGGGCGGACAGGCTTTTGTCCATGCTTGCCGACCGGGGGGTCGTCGGCATGGGAAGCGGGATCCCCGCCCACCGGAAACTGGAAATCCCCGAAGGCAGGACGGTGAGGACCCTCATCATCAACGGCGTCGAATGCGAACCCTACCTCTGCGCGGATTACCGCATCATGGTGGAAAAGGCCGAAGAGCTTATCGAGGGCGCGCGCATAGCGGCGGCAATCACGCGGCCAGGCCGGAGCGTCATCGCGCTTGCCGGCGACAAAACGGAAGCCCGCGACGCCCTCAGAAAAAAAATAAAGGAATTGAAAGCCGATATCGAAATCAGGGCCCTGCGGCCCAAATACCCCCTGGGGGACGAGAGGCAGCTTATCAAGGCGCTTGCCGGCGAGGAGTTTTCCCTTGGCGGGACCGCGCTGGACGCGGGCGCCGTTGTCTTGAACGTGGGAACGGCCCTTGCCGTGTATGAGGCCGTTGTTTTGCAGAAGCCGCTTGTTGAAAAAACGATAACCGTCGCCGGGCGTGCCTTGCGGGAACAGGCGAACCTGAAAGTGCGCATAGGAACGCCCCTGGCCGACCTCGTGGAAGAGTGCGGCGGCTTCGTCCGCATGCCGGCAAAAATCGTCGTCGGCGGGCCCATGATGGGCTGGGGGGTCTGCGACCTGTCCGCCCCGATTACCAAAACCACCTCCGGCGTGCTGTTCCTCAGCCCGAAGGAAATCAGGGATTCCCGCAAAACAAACTGCCTGAACTGCGGCCGCTGCCTGCGAAGCTGCCCCATGGGCCTGCAGCCTTCGGCCCTGTACAAATGGGTGGAGCATTCCGCGTATGAGGAGGCCCGTGAGGAAGGGCTTCTGGACTGCTCCGAATGCGGCTGCTGCGCCTATGCCTGCCCCGCGCGGCTGCCCCTTACCAGGGGAATCCGGGCAGGCAAAATGGTCCTGCGCGGCGGGGCAGGCCTATGAAACAGGAAATCCCCGTAACCTCCTCGCCGCAGATACACGACGATGCCTCCACCACAAACATCATGTGGTCGGTGTTTTTCTGCCTGCTCCCCCCGGCCCTCTGGGGCTGCTTTGTCTTCGGCGCCCCGGCGCTGCGGGTCTTGTGCGTCTCGCTGCTTTCCTCCGCCGGGGCCGAGGCCCTGTGCGCGCGCCTCTCGCGCCACCCGCTGACGCTGTGGGACGGCAGCGCCTGCGTGACGGGCCTGCTTGTCGGCATGGCCATGCCCCCAGGCGTCCCCTCCTATGTGCCGCTGTTCGCCTCGGTCTTTGCCATCGGCGTCGCAAAGTGGACCTTCGGCGGCCTGGGGCGCAACTGGATGAACCCCGCCCTGGCGGGAAGGGTTTTCGTCTATTTCTCCTGGACGCGCGCCATGACAAGCTGGTCCCTGCCCGCGGCCCTGCACACGGCGGACGCGTTGAGCGGCGCGACCCCCTTAGGCTTCCTGAAACGGGGCATGGCGGAGAACACGGCGTTTTACCGTTCCCCCATGGAGTACCTGCGGGCGAACGGCTATCCCCGCAGCCTCTTCGACGGGGGGGCCACGGACTGGCTGAACGCGAGGATTCTGGAACCCCTGGGAATCAGCCTGCCGCAGGGCTACATCGATTTTTTCTTCGGCTTCATGGGAGGCAGCATAGGGGAGGTTTCCGCCCTGCTCCTCCTTGCCGGAACGGTGTTCCTCCTCGCGCGCAGGGTCTTAAGCCCCGCGATCCCGGCAGCCTGCTTCGGGACCTTCGGCGTTCTGATATGGATATTCGGCGGCTTGCCGTTTTCCGGGGAATACTTCGCCGGGGACCTGCTCTTCCACCTGTTCAGCGGGGGGCTTATCCTGGGGGTCTTTTACATGGCCACCGATATCGTCTCTTCCCCCGTCTCGCTTTCGGGGCAGATCCTCTACGGCTGCGGCGTGGGGCTGCTGAGTTTCCTGATCCGGCTTTACGGCTCCGCCCCAGAGGGGACGGCCTTCGCGATCCTCGTCATGAACGTGTTCGTGCCGCTCATCAACAAAAAACTCCGGCCCTCCCGCTTCGGGCGCGCAAAGGGGGCCATGCGTGAATAAACACGCCCTCGCCGCAGGCAAGATTGCCGGGATCTGCCTTGCCTGCATCCTCCTTGTGGTGCTGGCCCGGCTCCTGACCGCCTCCGCGATAGAAAGGCGCGGCGAGCGGGAAACCTACCAGATACTCGAAGGCCTCGCGCCCGGCAGGGCCTTCGGGATGTTCCGGCCGGTCGAGGGGAAGCATCCCGTCCTGGGGTTTTACCCCTCGTGGTCAGGGCCGGGCAAAGCCGAAACCTGCATCGTGCAGGTGCAGGGAAACGGCTACGGGGGAGGGTTTTCCCTTCTGGCGCACTGCGCCGACGACGGGGAAATCCTCGGCGCGCGGCTTCTGGACAACCGGGAAATCCCCGGCATGGGCAAAGCCGCGCAGTCGCCGGAATACATGGACAAATTTGTGGGGACAGGCGCCGCGAAACCCGTGCCGCTTGACCCGAAAAAGCTTTCGCAAAAAGACCTTGCGGCGGTCAGCGGGGTAAGCGTGACCTACGCCGGCATAGCGCGCGCCCTTGAACAGGCCTCGGCCTTTGTGAAAGCGGGAGGAAGCAAAAAATGATTCAGGCATTCCGCAAAGGCCTGGCGGACGAAAACCCGCTCTGCGTGCGGCTTCTGGGCCTGTGCCCGGTCCTGGCCGTGTCCGCGCGCCTCATCGACGCCTTCGCGATGGGGCTTACCCTTCTGGCCATCCTGGCCATCACCAATACGGCAATGTCCGCCCTGCAAACCCATGTCCCCGGCAGGTTCCGCGTCTTTGTCTGCACGGCGATTGCCGGTTCCTGCGCCAGCGCCGCGGACCTCCTTATGCAGGCCTATATGCCGGGCCTCTCGGACAGGCTGGGCATCTTTGTCCCGCTCCTCACCGTGAACAGCCTTATCCTGGACAGGGCCCTGGGTTTCGCGAAAGACAGCACGCCCGGAATGTCCTTCGGGGACGCCCTGGGCATGGGCACGGGCTACCTCCTCGCGCTCCTGGGCATTGCCCTGATCCGGGAAATCCTGGGATCGGGCACAATCACGCTCGTGCCCATAGGCGGTTTTTCCGGCACCATCGAGGTCCCCGGGCTTTCGCAAAGCCCCATCAGGCTCGTCAGCCTTTCCGCCGGCACCTTCCTCGTCCTGGGCTACGCGAAAGCCGTTTTTGACATGGCCAGGCCCCCCGCAAAAACAAACCGGGAGGAAGACAAGGCATGAGCTACATCGGCATAATCGTTTCGCTCGTATTCGTGAACAACATCGTTCTGAGCCAGCTCATAGTGGGCCAGCCCTTCCTCGACATAACCCGCGACACCAAAACATCGCTCTCATTCGGGCTTGTGTTATGCGCGCTGTCCGCCCTGTGTTGCCTCGCGACCTGGGGCCTGTACCACGCCCTTCTGCGCCCCCTCGGCCTTGGGTATCTGCAAACGCTCGCCTTCATCATGCTCATCTCGGGCCTCACGCCCCTCTGCGACCTCGTTTTCGCCAAAACGCTGCCCGTCCCGCACGGCCGCCTGCGCGCCTTCTTCCCGCTCGTCTCCACGAACTGCGCCGTCCTGGGCATCTGCCTGATTTCCGTGCGATCCGGCTACACCGCCCTCGAAAGCCTCCTCGCCGGCGCCGCCGCAGGCGCGGGCTATTGCCTGGCCCTGGTCCTGCTCGCCACAATGCGCGAGGCAATGAAAAAAGAATGGATACCCCGTCCCTTCCGGGGCGTCCCCATAACGCTCGTTTCCGCCGGACTCATGGCCCTCGCGTTTATGGCCTTCGACGAGGCCCTGCTGCAAAACCTGCTCGAATAAAAACCAGGAATGCGGGGAGGGGATTTTTGGCGCGTTTTTGGCACAAAGCGCCAAAAACCGGGCTTTCCGCTCCAATTCCTCGGATTTGCCCATGCAAATCCTGCGGGATTTCCGCTTCAATCCCTCGCGCAGGGTTGCCTGCGGGGGAACCGCCGTTGGCGGTTCCCCCCAAAATGTTGCGCTCTGGGGCTGCAAGCATGTTCCGCGTTGCGGGAGGCGTTTGGTTTGCAAGCGTCTTTTGGCGGCAAGGGCGCCACCGCTGACCACACAGGCAAGCACAGACAAAAGCCATGCGTTTCGACCAAAAAGCCCGTGCTTTTCCGCGAGGCCAGTGGTTTTTTTTTCTGGCTGAATAGTTGTAAAATTCACGCGGAAAAGGCAGCGGAAATGCCGACAATCGGAGTATGAAACCACGCGGCCCAATATGCATACTTGGGGCGGCCCTCACGCTTGTCGGAACCGCCGCCTTTGCCAGCCTCCTCATATCCCTTTTGCCGGATTGGGGTTTTTCCGCCTGGGCTGCTGCCCCGGGCAATTTCTTTTTCCGCAGCTTCCACGCCGCGGCTTTTTTTGTCCCCCTGTATTTCTGGGCCTGCGCGTTCCTTCTTTTTAAGGCCCCTTTCCGCCTTGACCGCCTGGTTCTCCTCAACTACCTCATCCTGCCCTTTTTTACCCTGGGCGTTTCCCTTAGGCTTTTCACCGGATTCAGGATTGCCCAGTCGCCGGTTACGGCCTTCTTTGCCCGTTCCTTTTCGGGGACAGGCGGGGCGGTTCTTTCCTCCCTCTTTGTCGTCCTGGAACTGACGCTTGTGCCCCACCTTGCCTCCCGGCTGCGCCGGCGTTTTTGCCGGAAGGAAAGCATCCCGCTCCTCGCGCCGCCCTGCGGCGAGGCCGAAAAAACCCAGGCCCAGGCCGGGGAACAAAGGCGGCGGGACTATCTGCCGCTTTTGGAGGACGGCACCCTGCTCGCGGGCCGCCCCAGGCTCCCCGATGCCCCCGCAGAGGAAAAAACGGAACCCGAAACCGAAGCGCATGCCGGGGCCGCCTCTGTTCCCGCAGGCACGGCGGAAAACCCGGCCCCCCATATCCCGCCCCTTGGGGAAGAGGAGGAAGAGGAACTCCTTGTGAAATTCACGCACGGGAAAATGATAGAACTCGCCCCGCTGAAAGGCCTCTTCGAGGAAGAGGAGATCCCCCTTGCCGATATTGACGCCGAAGGCGGGGACGAAGAACCGGAAGCATACGAGGAATACGATGGGGAGTACGGCGCCGGCGAAGAGGACTGCGCGGAATTCGGGGAAGACCCCCCGGCCCCGGCGGAAGACGAGGAAAGCGCTGCCGGGGAAACCCCTCGGCAGGCCGCCGCGCCCGAAGCCCTCTCCCCGAAAGCCCCCCGCTTAAAAAAAAACAGATGGAAGAAATACCATGTCCCCGTTGAAGGCATCCTCTCCGAGTACGCCGGTGTCAAATACTGGGAAATAGACTGGGAAACCCGGCAGTCCGGCGATCTCCTGCGGGCGACGCTGGAGGAATTCAAAATCAAGGCCGAGGTCGTCGGCATCCGCAAGGGGCCGGTCATCACCATGTTCGAGATTCTCCCCGAACCCGGTGTCAAGCTGTCAAAGATTTCCAACCTTGCCGACAACATCGCCCTGCGCCTGGCAGCCTCCAGCGTCCGCATCGTGGCGCCCATTCCCGGCAAGCACGCCGTGGGCATAGAAATCCCCAACAAAAACCGGGCCATCGTCTCCTTCGCGGAGCTGATCAACGCGGAAAAGTTCTTCACGAAAAAAATGGAAATCCCCCTGGCCATCGGCAAGGACATAACCGGCGAGGCCCAGATCATCGACCTTGTGGACACGCCGCACCTGCTTATCGCCGGGACAACCGGCTCGGGCAAGTCGGTCTGCGTCAATTCGATTATCTGCTCGATTCTCTATAACCGCTCGCCGGAGGACGTGAAGCTTATCCTGATAGACCCCAAGATAGTGGAGCTGAAATTCTACAACGATGTCCCCCACCTTTTGACCAAGGTCATCACCGAACCCAAAAAGGCCTTCCAGGCCCTGCAATACGCGATAAGCGAAATGGAACAGCGCTACGCCCTCCTCGACCAGGTAGGGGCGCGGGACATACGGTCCTTCAACCACAGGATCAAGGCGGAGAAACTCGCCACGACGACCCTGCCTTACATCGTCATCATCATCGACGAGTTCGCGGACCTCATGGCCACCACGGGCAAGGAGCTGGAATCCACCCTGGCCCGCCTCGCCGCCATGAGCCGCGCCGTGGGCATACACCTGATCCTTGCCACGCAGCGGCCTTCAATCGATGTCATCACCGGCCTTATCAAGGCAAACATCCCCTCGCGCATAGCCTTCAAAGTCGCGGGCAAGTTTGACTCGCGCATCATCATGGACGCCGTGGGCGCGGAAAAGCTTTTGGGCCAGGGCGACATGCTTTTTGTGCCGGTAAAAAACCCCGTGCCCGCGCGGCTCCAGGGCGCCTACCTTGCGGAGGACGAAGTCGAGCGGGTCGTGGCCTATGTCAAAACCCTTGGCGAACCGGAGTACATCGACGACGAGATTTTCATCGAGGAAGAGGACACGGAAGAGTATTTCGAGGAGGACGGGGAGGACCCGCTCATGGAAAGCGCCATAGAGATCGTCACCAGCGCGGGCAAGGCCTCGGCCTCCTACCTCCAGCGGCGGCTGAAAATCGGCTACAACCGCGCCGCCCGCATGGTGGAAATCATGGAAAGGCGCGGCATCGTCGGGCCCCAGGACGGCAGCAAGGCGCGGCGCGTCATAGGCGGCGTGGAATAAGGGGCGGCTACAGGCGCGGATTGAAGCTGCCCGAATAAAAGCCTGTCCCCAAATAATTCCCCGCCTTGCACAACAGAATAAGCGAAACCGAAAGACCTCACTTGCCACAGGGCACAGCAATCACGGAACAGATTTTTTTTCAATAGAGTTGTTTAGACCCCCCCCGGTTTTTTGCGTGTCTTTGTCGGCCTGTCGCCTTTATATACGACAGAACCGTTTTTGGGCCTCTCGCCCTGTTGCCGGGTGGGCAAAGACACGCCCTGATGGGCGTGCGTTTATTTCGGCGTGCGCAGTCCG
>JAISXE010000081.1 GCA_031270615.1 Spirochaetia bacterium | reverse complement strand
TATCTGCCCAAGGTGATTAAATACAATTCGCGGGAAGCCGAGGCAGCGAAACGCTATGCGGAAATCGCCGCGTTCATCGGGCTGCCCGCCTCAGGCCCCGCCGAAGGAACCGACTCCCTTATCGCCCACATCAAAAGGCTGAACACGGAGCTGAATATTCCTTTCGGCATAAAGGATTACGAAGGCGGAATCATCGACGAAAAGGAATTCCTTGAAAAACTGCCCGCTGTTGCGGAAAACGCCGTGGGGGACGCCTGTACCGGCTCCAACCCCCGCAAGATTACTCCCCCGGTTATGGAGAAGCTCCTGAAGGCGTGCTACTACGACACGGAGGTTGATTTTTAGTTTTTGGAAAAACGCCCGGCGTCGGCCCCTGGCCGCCGCCGTTGTGTTAGGGACATTGCATTCCTGGAAAGACGTGTAAGGAGTTCCTGGTGGCAACCGGCAATCATGAACAGAAAAAGACTCCGGATAATTCCCGCGAACCCTGCGTGGCCTTGACCATTTGCGTCGGCAGCTCCTGCCACTTAAAAGGCTCCCGGCGCATCGTGGAACACCTGCAGGCCCTCATCGAGACTTCCGGTTTTCAAGACAAAATCGAACTCAAAGGCGCTTTCTGCATGGGAAAATGCGTAAGCGGCGTGTCGGTGCTGCTGGACGGCGCGTACCATTCGCTGCAGCCCGAAGAAACAAACGCGTTCTTTACCCAGAATATTCTGAAAAAGCCGGGCGGGCCATGAGCGACTACCTGAACCTGAAAACCGCGAACTGCAAAAACTGTTACAAGTGCATCCGCCACTGCCCGGTAAAATCCATCCGCTTTGAAAACAGCCACGCGCAGATTGTCGGCGAGGAATGCATACTCTGCGGCAACTGCTTCGTCGTGTGCCCGCAGAAGGCAAAGGAAATCCGCAGCGATGTGGCCGCGGCCGAAAGCCTGATTCAAAGCGGCGCGAAAGTCTACGCGAGCATCGCGCCCTCCTTCGCCGCGAACTACCGCGACGAAAAAACCGGGCGCGGGCACACGCTGTCCGCCCTGGCGCGGGCGCTGGAAAAACTGGGCTTCGCCGGCGCCGAGGAAACGGCACGGGGCGCCGCCATCGTCAAGCGCCAGTACGAGCGCATGGTGGCTGCCGCGCGGCAGGACGTGATTATCAGCTCCTCGTGCCACAGCGTGAACCAGCTTATCAGGAAATACTACCCCCAGGTGCTACCCTCCCTCGCCGGGGTAATCTCCCCCATGCAGGCCCACTGCATGGACATGAAACGCCGCTGCCCCGGCGCGAAAACCGTCTTCATCGGACCCTGCATCGCGAAAAAAGACGAAGCCGAAACCTACCCCGGCTTTGCCGACTGCGTGCTTACCTTTGACGAGCTTTCGCAGTGGCTGGCGAAAAACAATATCCGGCTGGAAGAAACCGGGGAAGAAGATTCCCCCCAGGGGCTGACCCGGTTTTTCCCCATCGCGGGCGGGATACTCCGCAGCATGCAAAAATCAAACCCGGCCTATAGCTATATCAGCGTGGACGGAATTGAAAACTGCATCGCCGCCATCGAGGACATTGCCGGGGGAAAGGCGGGAAAATGCTTTGTCGAAATGTCCGCCTGCGCGGGAAGCTGCAGCGGCGGCCCCGTCATGGAAAAAAGGCGGACGCCGGTAAAAAACCATATCGCCATAGCAGGTTACGCCAAAGACCGCGACTTTGACACGGAAGACTATCCCGAAGAGGCGCTGGGCAAGGAAATAAGCGCGCTGTGCAAGCCGAAAACCCATGTGGGCGAGGGCGCGATACTCGAAGTCCTGCGGAAAATCGGAAAAACAAAACCCGAACAGGAATTAAACTGCGGAACCTGCGGATACAACACCTGCCGCGAAAAAGCCCAGGCGGTACTGGAAGGCAAGGCGAATCTGTTTATGTGCCTTCCCTACCTTATAGAAAAAGCCGAATCCTTTTCCGACGACATTATCAAACACACCCCCAACGGCATCATCGTCCTCAACGAAATGATGCAGGTCCAGCAGATTAACGAGGCCGCCTGCAAAATGCTGAACATAACGCCCTCGCATATTCTGGGCGACCAGGTAGTGCGCATACTGGACCCCGGGCCCTTTCTTGAAGCCGTCGAAGAAGAAAAAAACACATACAACAAAAAACTGTATCTGCCGGAGTACGAAAAACACATCGCGGAAACGGTCCTCTACGACAAAAACTACCATATCATAATCTGCATCATGCGCGATGTCACCGAAGAAACCCGCCGGATACAATCCCGGGAAGATTTCACCCACCAGGCAATAGAAATAGCGGATAAAGTCATCGAAAAACAAATGCTCGCCGTACAGGAAATCGCCTCGCTTTTGGGCGAAACGACGGCCGAAACAAAAACCGCCCTTACCAAACTCAAGGACAGCATCCTGAGGGATGAGGAGCGCGCATGAATACGCTGTGTACCGATGTGGGATACATCAGCCTGAACAAGCAGGGGGAAGAACTGTGCGGCGACCACGTCGAGGTTGTCCATTCGCACGGGGGAGGCCCCGCCGCGGAATCCACCATAGCCGTTCTTGCCGACGGGCTGGGAAGCGGGGTAAAGGCCAGCATCCTTTCGACGCTGACGGCGAAAATCATCTCGACCATGATGGCAAACTCCCTTACCGTGGAAGACTGCGTAGCAACCATTGCCGCCACCCTGCCGGTCTGCAAAGTCCGCCAGGTTGCCTACTCCACATTCACCATCGTCCGCATCAGCGGCAACCTTGAAGCCGAAATCATCCTGTACGACAACCCCCAGGTTATCCTGCTGCGGGACGGAAAAAACCTGCCCTATGCCGCCATTACCGAAACCATCGGCAAAAAAACCATCCACAAAGCCCGCCTGCAGGTCCGGGAAAACGACACCTTCATAGCCCTAAGCGACGGGGCCGTCCACGCGGGCATCGGGAAGACCCTGAATTTCGGCTGGCAGCGCGAGGACATCATCAGGTACCTCGAAGAAAACCACAGCCCCGGCTTTACCGCCAAAACACTCTGCTCCATGCTGCTCAACAAATGCTACTCCCTCTACGGCGGCGCACCCGGCGACGACACAACGGTATGCACGCTGAAAATCCGCCGGCGCCAGCCCATTAACCTGATAATCGGCCCCCCCGCCAGTCCCGGCGACGTGCAGAAAATGATGGCGCTCTTTTTCGCGAAAGAAGGCAAACACATCGTCTGCGGGGGAACGACCGCAGGCCTGGCCGCGCGGTTTTTGGACAGGCCCCTGGAAACCGGCCTTCCCCAGTACATGGACCCCGCCATACCGCCCGTGGCGAAAATCGAAGGCGTGGACGTGGTAAGCGAAGGGGTGATCACCATCCACAAGGTTCTGGAATACGCGAAAGACTACATCAGGGACAACGAAAAATACATGTACTGGAATTACGGCCAGGACGGGGCCTCGCAGATCGCGCGCCTCCTTTTCGAGGAAGCCACCGACATCAATTTTTATGTGGGCAAAGCCATCAACCCCGCCCACCAAAACCCGGATCTGCCCATAGGCTTCAGCATCAAAATGCGCCTAATCGAAGAACTGGCGGCCTGCCTGAAAAAAATGGGCAAACAAATCAAGGTCAGCCATTTTTAATAATGAGGAATCAGGTGGGGAGCAAGGAGTTGAAAAAAGAGTTAGGCGCATTTTTGGCGCTTTGCGCCAAAAACCAGGCTTTGCGGGGCTGCGCTATCGCTCCGGCCCTGCGGGCGCGCTTCGCGCCCCCTACAATCCTTTGCGCCCCACGGGCTGACCCGCGCGCTGCGCGCGCGCCTTCCCCCGCCATTGCGGGGGGCATGAAACACTCCGCGCGTTGTTGGCGTGGAACAAACACCCGAATTTCCGGCTTGTTCGTCCATGCATCCCGGGTTTGCCTGTGCCGGCATTTTGCGCGTAACACGTTAGGCGATTTTTATAATTAAGGAGAAAAAATGGATACGGGGTTTGATTATGGGCTTGTTGACGATCTTATCGACCAGACGGGATGCAGGGCCAGCGGCATTATCGCGATTTTGCAGGGGGTGCAGGAACACTACCG
>JAISXE010000079.1 GCA_031270615.1 Spirochaetia bacterium | reverse complement strand
TTTGTCATTTTGCGCACCGGCGAGGAGGGCGAACGTATTCCGCTTACCATCGCGGACTCCAGCCGCGAAACAGGATCGGTAACAATTATTTTTCAGATAGTAGGGGCAAGCACCCGCAGGCTGGACAGCCTTCCTGAGGGCGGTTTTGTGCAGGACTTTACCGGCCCCCTGGGCAACGCGACGGACTGTTCGGCAAAAAAGACCGCCATCATAGGCGGAGGCGTGGGAACGGCCATCGCCTACCCCGTGGCGAAGAAGTTTCACGAGCTGGGCGCGGAGGTACACGCCATCGCAGGCTTCCGCTCCAAAGACCTGGTTATTCTGGAAGATGAGTTCCGCCGGGTAAGCTCGAAGTTCCTCATCATGACCGACGACGGCAGCTATGGGCGCAAAGGGCTTGTGACCGAAGCGCTCAAAAGCCTTATAGACAGCGGGCAGACCTACGAGGAGGTCATCGCCATAGGGCCGCTTATTATGATGAAGTTTGTCGCCGCGCTGACAAAGCCCTATAGCATAAAGACCGTGGTAAGCATGAACCCCATCATGATTGACGGAACGGGGATGTGCGGGGGCTGCCGCCTTAGCGTAGGGGGCAAAACCAAATTCGCCTGCGTGGACGGTCCTGACTTTGACGGCCACGAGGTTGATTTCGGCGAAGCCCTCGCGCGCGGCGCTATGTACAAGCCTTTCGAGGCGCGGGCCGACGCGCATATGTGCGAACTCTTAAAAAAGGAGGCGCTCTAGATGCCGAATATGAGCTTGGTTAAAAACGCTATGCCGCTGCAGGACCCCGCGGAGCGCGCGGGGAATTTCCGCGAAGTCGCGCTGGGCTACTCCGAAGAGCAGGCGGTGAATGAAGCCATGCGCTGCCTGGGCTGCAAAAACAAACCCTGCGTACGAGACTGCCCCGTACAAATAGACATTCCCGCCTTTATAGGGGAAATCGCCGCAGGGGAGTTTGAAAAAGCCTACCAGGTGATCGCCCGCTATAACGCCCTTCCGGCAATCTGCGGCAGGGTGTGCCCGCAGGAGACGCAGTGCGAAGGCGCGTGCGTCAGGGGGAAAAAGGGCGAACCCGTGGCTATAGGAAGGCTTGAGCGGTTTGCCGCGGACAGGCACAATGCCGCGGCGGACGCGGAGCCTGCGGCAAAACCCGCCCCAAACGGAAAGAAGGTGGCGGTTGTAGGTTCGGGCCCCGCGGGCCTTGCCTGCGCCGGAAGCCTTGCCCAAAAAGGCTACGCGCTCACAATTTTCGAAGCCCTGCACAGGGAAGGCGGCGTACTTGTGTACGGCATACCCGAGTTCCGCCTGCCCAAGGCGATTGTGCAGAAAGAAGTGCAGGGCTTAAAAGATATGGGAGTAGAGATTCAGACTAACGTGATCATAGGCAAAACAATTACCATTGACGAGCTTTTGGGGGAATACGGCTGCCACGCAGTGTTTATAGGTTCCGGCGCAGGGCTGCCCAGGTTTATGAACATTCCCGGCGAAAACCTAAACGGCGTATATTCGGCCAATGAGTTTTTGACCCGCATCAATCTGATGAAGGCCTATATGCCGGACAGCCAGACTCCCCTGCATCCGGGGAAAAAAGCCCTCGTCGTGGGGGGCGGCAACGTAGCGATGGACGCGGCCCGCTGCGCCCTGCGCCTGGGGGCGGAAGTTACCATCGTATACCGCCGAACGGAAAAAGAACTGCCCGCGCGGCGCGAGGAAGTGGAACACGCAAAGGAAGAAGGCATACGCTTTATGTTTTTGACAAATCCCCTTCGCATTCTTGGAAACGACAAGAGCTGGGTTACGGGAATAGTCTGCGAAGAAATGCGCCTAAGCGAGCCTGACGAATCCGGCCGCGCGCGGCCTGTTGCCGTTTCGGGGAGCGATTTTGAAATACAGGCGGACTGCGTAATCATGGCCATAGGAACCTCGCCTAATCCCCTGATTAAACGGACAACCGGGGGGCTTGAGACCCAAAAATGGGGAGGCATCACCACCGAAGAGCCCGGCGGCAAAACCAGCCGCGAAGGGGTGTACGCCGGCGGGGACGCCGTTACCGGAGCCGCTACGGTTATCCTTGCTATGGGCGCGGGGAAAAACGCGGCGGAGGCGATAGACGCCTATATAGGCGGAATGCGGGAGGGCCGCAATGGCGCGTAACTCCCCGGAGAATCCCAACACGTTCAGGGCCGGGCTGCCGGAGTAACCGCGGGGCGCTTTTCCCGGAAAAATCCGCCGGATTTTTCGGAAAGCCTCCGCACGTTACAAACCCGGCACACGGAAGAAGGACATAAAGGCGGGCAACCATGACTGAGTATTTAACCTTAAAAACCTCCGACTGCAAAAACTGCTACAAATGCATACGCCACTGTCCGGTAAAGTCCATACGCTTTGACAATAACCAGGCGCATATTATTACCGAAGACTGCATTTTGTGCGGGAACTGTTTTGTTATCTGTCCGCAGAACGCCAAGGAAATACGAAACGATATAGACAGGGCGGAAGCCCTTATAAACGCAGGGCCGGAAGTTTACGCCAGCGTAGCCCCGTCCTTCGCCGCAAACTACGGCCTTCCTTTTGGATCCCTGGAAAAAGCGCTGAACGAACTGGGTTTTGCCGGCGCGGAGGAAACCGCGCTAGGCGCGACAATCGTAAAGCGCCGCTATGACGAGCTGGTAAGTTCCGGCGGCCAGGACGTCATTATCAGCTCCTGCTGCCACAGCGTGAACCAGCTTATCAGAAAGTATTACCCCGGCGTCCTGCCTTCCATGGCGCATATCATATCCCCCATGCAGGCGCACTGCATGGATATAAAACGCCGCCGGCCGCAGGCGAAAACGGTATTTATCGGCCCCTGTATCTCAAAAAAAGAAGAAGCGGAAACCTACGCGGGTTTTACCGACTGCGTGCTGACCTTTGCGGAGCTTTCCGCCTGGCTTGAAAAACACGACATTTCCCTAAAGCCGCAGCCGGAAGAAAACAATAACAACACGCGGGCGCGGCTTTTCCCCCTTTCCGGCGGAATCCTGCGCACCATGCGCAAGGCAAACAAGGACTACGCCTACCTTGCCGTTGACGGCATGGAAAACTGCATACGCGCCGTGGAGGACGTGGCAAAAGGAAACTTGCGTAAATGTTTTATAGAAATGTCCGCGTGCGCGGGAAGCTGCGTAGGCGGACCGGTGATGAACCGCGGCGGACGCAGGGATAAACCCGCCTCCGGTTTTTTGCCGGACGACAGAAGGTACTACCCCGTGCGGGATTTTATCGCCGTTTCCTCCCGCGCCGGCAGCGAGGATTTTCCCACGCAAAGCTACGGCGCGGAAGAACTGGAAAAACCCATACGCGCCCTTGCGCTCCGCAAGGTACACCTGGGCGAAAGCGCCGTCCTTGAAGTGCTGCGGAAAATAGGAAAAACGCGGCCGGAACATGAGCTTAACTGCGGAACCTGCGGCTACACTACCTGCCGCGACAAAGCCATCGCCGTACTGGAAGGCAAGGCGAATTTGTTTATGTGCCTGCCCTTCCTGGTGGAAAAAGCCAAATCCTTTTCCGACGATATTATCAAAAACACCCCCAACGGAATTATCGTCCTGAACGAAGACCTGGAAGTACAGGAAATCAACGCCGCGGCCTGCAGGATCCTCAATACAACGCCCTCGCATATCCTGGGGGACCAGGTAGTGCACATACTGGACCCCGGACCGTTTCTGGACGTGGTGGAGCGCAAAGGGAACAGCTACAACAAACTCGTCTACCTCGCGGATTACGAAAAATACGTTGACGAGACAATCATTTTTGACGCGAACTACCACATCCTTATCTGCATCATGCGAGACGTGAGCGAGGAAACCCGCAGAAAAAAAACAAAAGAAGAGTTTGACCGTAAAACCGTGGAACTCACCGACAAGATCATCGAAAAACAGATGCGGGCCGTGCAGGAGATCGCCTCCCTTCTGGGCGAAAGCACCGCGGAAACAAAAATCGCCCTCACAAAACTCAAGGAGAGCCTGGTCGATGAATAGTCTGTGTACCGATGTGGGCTATCTGAGCCTGAACAAGGAAGGCGAGCAGCTCTGCGGGGACCACGTTGAAATTGTCCCCTCCGGCAGCGGCGCCGTCGCGGTGCTTGCCGACGGGCTGGGCAGCGGAGTCAAGGCAAGCATCCTTTCAACGCTGACCGCGAAAATTATTTCCACGATGATGGCCAATTCCCTGACCGTGGAGGACTGCGTGGCGACCATTGCCGCCACCCTGCCTACCTGCAAAGTACGCGGGATAGCCTATTCGACCTTTACGATTATCCGCGTGTCCCCGAACCTGGAAGCGGAAATAATCCAGTACGACAACCCCCACGTAATTCTTCTTCGCGGCGGCAAAAATTATCCCTACGCGGAAACCGCCGAAATAGTAGGCGGCAAAACAATTTACAAAACCCGCGTTACGCTAAAGGAAGACGACACCTTTATCGCGGTTTCGGACGGCGCGGTACACGCCGGAATCGGCATGAGCCTGAACTTCGGCTGGCAGCGCGAGGACATTATCCGCTTTATGGAAAACGCCTACGAGCGCGAACTCACGGCAAAAACCCTCAGCTCCATTCTTTTGAGCAAGTGTTATGCGCTCTACGAAGGAAAACCCGGAGACGACGCCACCGTCTGCATCATCAAAATTCGCGCCCGCCGGCCCATACACCTCCTGATTGGCCCCCCCGCGAACCCCGCCGACGTAGACAAAATGATGAGCCTGTTTTTCTCCAAAGAAGGCAAACACATAGTCTGCGGAGGAACAACGGCAGGCCTGGCCGCGCGGTTCCTGGGCAAGCCCCTGGAAGCCGGCCTTCCCCTGTACAGCGACCCCGATATTCCCCCAACCGCGGCGATTGACGGCGTGGACCTGGTTACCGAAGGAGTCATCACGATCAGCCGCGTTCTGGAATACGCCCGCGATTATACCGGGGACAACGAAAACTACGCGCACTGGAATTACGGCAAGGATGGCGCCTCACAGATCGCGCGGCTTCTTTTCGGGGAAGCCACCGACATCAATTTTTACGTGGGCAAGGCCATTAACCCCGCGCACCAGAACCCGGATCTGCCCATAGGCTTCAGCATCAAAATGCGCTTAATCGAAGAACTGGCGGCCTGCCTGAAAGTGATGGGCAAACAGATAAAGGTCAGCCATTTTTAATAAAAATTAGTGAGGAATCAGGAGTGAGGTGTGGAGAGTGAGGAGTTGAAAGAAAAGTTAGGCGCATTTTTGGCGCTTTGCGCCAAAAACCAGGCTTTGCGGGGCTACGCTATCGCTCCGGCCCTGCGGGCGCGCTTCGCGCCCCCTACAATCCTTTGCGCCCCACGGGCGGACCCGCGCGCTGCGCGCGCGCCTTCCCCCGTCATTGCGAGGGGCCTGAAATACTCTGTGCGTTGTTGCAGGCAGCAGCCCGAAGCAATCCAGCGTGGAACAAACACCCGAATTTCCGGGTTGTTCGTCCATGCATACCGGGTTTGCCTGTGCCGGCATTTTGCGCGTAACGCGTTAGGCGATTTTTATAGTAAGGAGAAAAAATGGATACGGGGTTTGATTATGGGCTTGTTGACGATCTTATCGACCAGACGGGATGCAGGGCCAGCGGCATTATCGCGATTTTGCAGGGGGTGCAGGAACACTACCG